>CAXDRM010000041.1:0-11384 GCA_963991775.1 uncultured Rickettsiales bacterium
TTTCTACACTTACTCACAATATATGACCCACCTCGCAAAATCTTTTGGTGATACTGATCAAATTTTATCAGATAAAAGCTAAAACAATTATTACTGCAAAGTAGGGGTGGTGATTTGTGCGATTTTTGCATGATCTAAAGGATCTTGTTTTCCTTTGGCAATTATATCTTGAGTGGTTTTAGAAACAGTTTGTTTAGTTTCTTGAGTTATAGGATCAGCTGCGGATAAGCTAGCCACTTGCTCTGTTATAGTTTGTTCTGTGCTAACATTTTTAGCTGTATTTTTGTCATTATTAGCATGCTCATCACCATAAGCAGCAGTAAAAGCGCTATAAGATAATCCTAAAGTGGTTAATCCAGATAAAGTAGCAATTGCATAAGTTAATATTGCTGGTAAAGAAAATACATTAAAAGCAAAAAGCAAAGTAGGTATCACAGCTATTAAAGCACCAACTGCTAAGCTTGCTGGGATTAATTGCTTTTGCGTATCTTCTTGTTTAATGCTAGCCTTAGCAGTAAGATAATTGCCATCATTATCAGTCATCTTATCATAAAGACGCTGTAAATCCTTATTGGTAGTTTTATCTTTAGGAGTCTGCTTATTATAATCTAAAGCATCATGTTTTGCTCCGCGTGCTAATAAATATTCTGCTATATCAACAGCATTATTTGCACTAGCTAAATGTAAAGGAGTTCTACCTAACTCATCTTTTTGATTAAGTGTATCTTTTAGTAGATCCTTATTAGAGCTAATAGCACCAATTAATCTGCTAATATTATCACGGTCATTATGATCTATAAAATAATGTAACAGATTACCTTTTGTGCCATTTTTTAAAGTATAGTTTAACTTCCTCGCTTCTTCAGGAAATTCTCTAATAACTAAAGCAAAAACATCTTTACCATAATTACTTAATAAATTTGTTGCTGGATAATCACTACGTTTAACAAATTGTTCTAAACTATATTTTTCTAAATCAAGAGGGTAAGTATCTAAAAACGCTGATAAAACATCCGTGCCGTAATTTTTGGTAGCATTTAAGGTTGTAGTGAATAATTCAGTAGCATTTTTTTTGATGACATGTTCAGGATATCTAGCAAAAAAATCTCTAAATTGATCATGTGGGTTACCATCTAGTGCAAGTAATTTTTTATATTCTAATAAAACCTGATCCGGCTCAGCTGCTGCTTCAGGATGAAATTCGGAGTCTTGTTTTTGAGCTGTGGTAACTGTATCAGCCTCGTTAGTATCAGAAGTAGCTTTGCTATTTTCTCCTACAGTTTTTTTATAATTCTCTGTTATACGTAAAAATTCTTGTACACATAATCTAGTGTCGTTACGCGAAATTAAAGAGCCATTAATATTAGAAGTTTTAGCTCCTTTATCTAATAGATAAGTTATCGTTTCTTCATATCTTTCCTTGAAAGCTGGTCCAATATCAAATGTTGGATCTTGAATAACTCCAACAATATGTTCAAGAAATTTCTGAGCCGCTTGTTCGTTATTTACTTCAACTAATTTTCGTAAATACTCACTTGCTCGTGGAAAGGTAGCAACCAATAATTTACGAATTGGAGTAGTAGTTGTATAATTATTGCCTTTATCATCTATCATTAATACTTGATGTTTTAGCAATTGATCTACAACTTTACCAAAAACATTAAGCATTTGTTGATTTTCTAATTCATAATTTGCAAAAGTTTGTCCCTGAAATTTAAGGCTGTTACAGCTATCGATAATTGCTAAAAGTGCATTACTAACAATAGTATTGTTATTTACATAGGATACTCCAGGGCGCATATTTAAAAATAATTGCTCTAAAGCAGAATATGTATCTCCTGCTGGATCTTGGCTAGCCGAAATATGTTGCTTTTTACTAAAAAGCTCAGGAATTTTAATTATTTCGCTATATACATTATTTTCGAATTGGAATTTTCCAGTTAAAGCACGGATATTATTTAGAGTATAACCGTTGGGATTAGTCTTAAGCCTGCCTAGAATTTCGTTGAAAAGTTTACCTTCTTCTAAATGATATTTTAATACATCATTAACAACGGATGGGTAATAACGTAATATTAGATCTTGTGCAAAGGAAAAATGCTCTTCTTTACTAAGTAGATCAGCTAAACGAGAAACACCATCCTGCTTATCAGTTAATAAAGATAGAATACTATATTCGCGGCCATCAAGATCAATGATAGTTGGTTGGCCATTAATATTTCCTATATTTCCTATTACACTGAGATGAGGGTCAGAAGCGAATTCTCCTTGATAGGATTCTTGTCCTGAAACATAGCCTGGCGGAATAGTATATAGGCGTATTTGATTTTTTAATGCTTGTATTTCTGGTGATGTTTCAGTTGTGGTTAAGAAGTTTTTAAGTTCAGCGCGTGCAGCAAGTAATTTAACAAAGTCACTATGATTATAAAATTTTAGTACAGAAATAGTTTTTTCTAGTAAGCTGGTCTTTAGAACGGGATCACTAGTAGATTTCGCTGTGGCAAGTAGAAATTCAAGAGGGCTGGTATTCTCACCCGCAAAGTTGGCCTTACGATAAAGTAGAGTCGTATCATTTCTTGTAGAGGTGATATATTGCGCTAATGCCGCTTCGAAACTAGTGGCATCGATGTTTTTTAAGCTTTCTAGATTATCAATTTGTAATTGTCTAAACATCCTAATTTTGCAAAATTAGTCTATATTATAGCACAAAAATAGCCTGCAAGCAAATAAATTAGCCTGTTTTTAGAGATTTATAGTAAATAAATTTACATATACCTAAAATAGGAGGGTAATTATTAATATCTGTAAGAGTTTGGCTTATAAGGACCTTCAACTGGAATGCTAATATATTCAGCCTGTTCCGCAGTTAATTTAGTAAGTTTTACTCCTAATTTTTCTAGATGTAATCTTGCTACAGTTTCATCAAGTTTTTTAGGTAAAACATACACATTATTTTCATAATCTTGATAATTTTTGAAAAGCTCAATTTGCGCAATGGTTTGATTAGTAAAAGATGCACTCATTACAAAAGCTGAATGACCAGTAGCGCAACCTAAATTAACTAATCTACCTTCAGCAAGTAACAGAATTTTCTTACCGTCAGGAAACTCGATTTCATCAGTTTGTGGTTTTATCGTAGTTTTTTTAAGTTTATCTAAGCTTGCAACTTGGATTTCATTATCAAAATGACCAATATTGCACACAATAGCACCATCTTTCATCGCTGACATATGCTCATAAGTGATGATATCTTTATTTCCAGTAGTAGTTACAAAAATATCTGCTTCATGCACGACATCCTCGATAGTAGTAACTTTTAAACCTCTCATTGCGGCTTGTAAGGCGCAGATTGGATCAATCTCGGTAACAATTACTCGCGCTCCTTGTGATTCTAAAGCTTCAACAGAGCCTTTACCAACATCACCAAAACCACAAACTACAGCAGTTTTACCTGCAATCATTACATCTGTAGCTCTTTTAATGCCGTCTACTAATGATTCACGACAACCATAAAGATTATCAAATTTAGATTTAGTAACAGAATCATTAACATTAATGGCAGGAATTTTTAAATTGCCATGCTTAGCCATTTCGTAAAGACGATGTACACCTGTAGTGGTTTCTTCGGAAACTCCTCTGATATTTTCTAGTAAATGAGGATATTCTTCATGCATTATTTTAGTTAGATCACCACCATCATCTAACAATAGATTAGGCTCCCAACCAGCTGCTTCAATAGTCTGCTTAATGCACCATTCATATTCTTCTTCTGTTTCACCTTTCCAGGCAAAAATAGGGATATTTTTTGCAACTAAAGCAGCAGCAGCATGATCTTGCGTTGAAAAGATATTGCATGAACTCCAACGTACTTCTGCGCCAAGATCTATTAAGGTTTCGATTAATACTGCAGTTTCAATGGTCATATGTAAGCAACCAATGATTTTAGCTCCTTTAAGTGGAAATTTACCTTTATATTCCTGGCGTAGTGACATTAAGCCCGGCATTTCTTTTTCAGCAAGATTAATGCCTAATCTACCTTCATTAGCAAGATCTATATTTTTGATTTTATAATCACTAAATTGATTCATTGGTGCTCTCATTTTTATTCGTAATTTAGTTTAATAGCAGTGCATGTTAGCGGATAATCATTATAAGCTATTGTTTTGCCTAGTAAAGCGCTAAATACTTAATTATTTGTTAAGAATTAATTAAACCAGAAGTAGGAGATGAGGCGCTAGCATATAATTTTTTAGCCATACGTCCGGCCAAAAATGCTTCGCGACCTGCAATCACTGCATGTTTCATGGCGCTAGCCATCAGCTTTGGATTTTGTGCTTCAGCAATAGCTGTATTCATTAATATTGCATCACAGCCAAGTTCCATGGCAATTGCTGCATCTGATGCAGTACCAACTCCAGCATCTACTAAAATAGGCACAGAGGCGTTTTCGACAATAATTTGGATGTTAACTTTATTTTGAATACCAAGGCCCGAGCCAATCGGTGCGGCAAGAGGCATAATAGCGCAGCAACCAACATCTTCTAGCTTTTTGGCATAGATAGGATCATCTGTAGCATAGACCATAACTTCAAAACCATCTTTGATTAGCTCTTTTGCTGCATAGAGTGTTTCTTCCATATCAGGATATAGAGTTTTTTGGTCAGCGATAACTTCTAGCTTAACTAGGTTCCAGCCGCCAGCCTCACGCGCTAAACGTAGAGTACGTAGTGCTTCATCAGCGCTATAGCAACCAGCTGTATTAGGCAGGTAAGTATATTTTTTAGGATCAATAAAATCTTGTAATTTAGGCTCATCTTTTTTGTAAACATTAACTCTGCGTAGAGCCACGGTAATAATCTCAGCGCCAGAGCTTTCTAAAGCAGCGGCATTTTCGGCAAAATCTTCATATTTGCCTGTACCAATAATTAAGCGGGAATTATAGCTTTTTCCAGCAATGATTAAAGGATCTTTATTATTAATATTATTAGTCATTTTAATTATTTAAAAATTGTTTAATTTTAACCATATCTTGCCACATAACCTGTTTTTTTGCAGGTTGGCGCAGTAAATATGATGGATGAAATATAGCAGTAATATCAATTTCTTGTTCCAAATAAGGATTGTCATATTTTAAAAAGCTACCACGAATTTTACTAATAGTGGCAGTAATATGTGGTAATAAAGAGGCAAGGGCGGTACTACCTACTAGTACTATTAATTTGGGTTTTTTGAGAGCAATATGCTTTTCAACAAAAGGTCGGCACAAGGCAATCTCTTCATCAGTTGGGCGACGATTGCCTGGTGGACGCCAAAATACACTATTAGTAATGTAAAGATTTTCTGAGCGTTTATGGCCAATAGCTCTAAAAATATCATCAAGCAATTTACCGCTAATGCCACAAAAAGGAATGCCTTGTTCATCTTCTGAAGCGCCTGGAGCTTCACCAATTAACAGAATTTCGCTAGTTGCTACACCGTCTGCAAAGACAGTATTTTGGGCAGTATTTTTTAGTGCACAGCCTGAAAAATTTTTGACCTCTTGTTCTAAAGCTTGCAAATCATTAATATTTTCGAGCGACTTTCTAACCTGTTGTTCAAGAGCAGATTTGTTGGGCAATTTTACTGCTAAATTTGCTGGTAAGTTTTTGTTGGTTTCGCTTTTACTATCTGGTGCAATAGGTGCTGTTTCCGGTTTTTTACTAGCTAAAAAATTGCGTGGTTCATCTTGAGTTATTTCACTAACTCCAGCAGCTAAAAACTCATTTAATTTATCTGTTGCGGACACTATATAAAAACTATAATTTGGTAGGCTAAATATATTATGTTACAACAAAACTTGCAATGATAACTATCAGTTTAAATGGTGAGCAACAGACTATGCCAGCAGGCTCATCACTTGCGGATTTACTTGCTAAATTTGAGTTAGATCCAAAAAAGCTTGCTCTTGAATTAAATTATGAGATTATTCCTCTTACTAATTTTACCTCGTGCCAGTTGCATGAAGGCGATAAAATAGAAATAGTTGAATTTGTTGGTGGTGGTTAAATGATAGATCCAGTTTTTGTCGGTTATGTAGGAGCAACTCTTACAACTTTTAGTTTTTTGCCTCAGGTAATAAAAGTAATTAAAACGCATGATACTCATTCATTGTCACTAAATATGTATGTGATGTTTGTTACAGGGGTGTTTTTCTGGTTAGTATATGGGATTATGGTAAAAGATATGCCAGTTGCTATAGCTAATGCAATCACTTTAGTGCTTGCGGGTTTTGTGCTTTATAAGAAAATTACTGAGGATGATATTCCAACTGTGGTAGAGGAATTGCAGCATGCTAAAGATGAGTTGCAAGAAGTGGTCGAAGAATTACATCATGCTGCGGATGAGTTAGGAACTAAGGATACTAAATAATTACTTTTAGCCTTCAGGTCCTCCTCTACCAAATCCTGGTCTTTCTGTTCTAGTGGCAAAATCCATATAGTCTCTTTTATTATATCCTCTAAATTCCTTATCTTCTTTCATTTTTAGGCTTTTTTCCATATTATCAGCCATTCGTTCAACTTGCTGAGCAACTTCATCAACCTTATTGGCAACTTTTTCGGTACCGGATTTTTGTACCTCATATTGTTTTCCGTAATTTAAGCCATAAGCTCCAAGAGCAGGAACAATAGCGCCTGCTAATACTGCGATACCAGCAATAAAGCTTGTACCAAGTAATAATAAGCCACCAACAATCATAGCTGCAGTTAATAAGCCAAGGCCTAATTCACCATAATGTTTACTATAACCATTAGCTTCAACACTCCACTTTCTAGGATCATGCTGTTCGGTATTTAAGTTTTGTTTTTCCTTGCTCATAATATTTAACCTAAAAGAAGTTATGCGAATATTATAACATAATTTTAGGTGCCTAACAAGAGGAAAGATTAAATTATTTTATATTTAAGTGATTTAGTAGAAATAAATTCTAGATTTTTAATGTTACCTACAAATTTTAAATCATGAAGTAAATCTGGTTCTAACGCAGAGATAGACTGGTCTGGCTCAGAAATTTCTAGAGTGTTAATTATGGTTTTTAGCGAAAGATTATTATCAGATTTATATTTCCTAATAAATTCGATAATCTCGAGAATTTTGCTGAAATTTCCTAGATTATCTGCAGAAAATGCATGTTTTATAGTAGGCCAATTATTTTGGGCTTGTAGTGAAACTAATTTCTGATGTTTTTCAGGAAAAATGATTTGATAAAGCTCTTCAGTAATATGCGGTATGAAAGGTGCATATAATTTTAAAATATGCTCAAGTATTTGGTAAATAGTGTGAGCGGCACTTAACTGACCTTGTTTAATAGCTGTTGCATCTAGTTCGGAGCTAAGCTCAGCAATATTTTCAGGGTTGCCATAGGCGCGCATTTTAGAAATTTCTAAGTAATTATCACAAAAATCTTTCCAAAATAAATCATCAATTGCATTTAGAGCTTTAGCATATTCATAACGCTCAAATTCTTGAGTAGCAATTTGGATGGTTTCTTGTAAGCGTGCTAAAATCCATAAATCACTTTGGCAAAAGATGATTTTTTCTGACAAAGCCTTTTCAAGATTAGTTTCAGTAACATGTTGTAAATGAATACTGGCAAATTTTGCCGCATTCCATAATTTATTAACTAGTTTTTTACCAATAGCTAAAACATCTTCAGAATAGGCAGTATCAGTACCTAAATGAGAAGTGGCTGCCCAGTAACGTACGATGTCAGAGCCTTTTTCTTCAATTAGATTAACAGGAGTAACTACATTGCCCTTTGATTTAGACATTTTAGTTTTATCACTAGCTAAGCACCAGCCAGAAATCATAATATTTTGCCAAGGTACCTTGTTTTCATGGTGATGAGCTTTAACTAAACTATAAAAAGCCCAGCTGCGAATAATTTCATGTGCTTGCGGGCGTAAATCTGCTGGAAAAAGGGTGGCATATTTTTCTTGATCTAAAATATAGTTGCTAGAAATACCTCGTGCAGAAATTTGAGGTGTAACCGAGCTAGTTGCCCATGTATCCATTACGTCTTTCTCAGCAATAATATGATACTCAATACCAGCTTTACTAGCGATGAATTCTCCTTCTTTAACCTGTTCAATTAATTCATAACCTTGGGGTAAAGTAAATAAAGGGTCTAAAGGTAGCTCAGCTTCATCTGCAATAATTACTTTTGTGTCACCACCTGCTTTTGGAGTTGCATACCAAATTGGGAAAGGTACGCCAAAATATCTTTGTCTTGAAATACACCATTCATAGCTAAGACCGTTAATCCATTGCTCAATACGATTTTGCATATGTTTGGGGTACCAATTAACTTGCTCAGCTTTTTCAAGTAGCTGCGTCTTACTCTCTAAGATTTTTACAAACCATTGTTTAGTTAGTAAGATTTCAATTGGTGCACCAGAACGCTCTGCACATTTTACCGGATGAGAAATATCAGTACTACTTACCAAAAGATTTGCTTGCTGACATGCGGCAATAATAATTGGGGCAGCATCTTTGGCTTTTTTACCAATAATATTTTGATAATGTGTTTGGTAATTCTCTAAGTCACAATTTGCTGATAAATTATCAATAAGCTCAGCTGCATATTCAGGAGATTCTGCATTAAAAAAATCTTTTATTTTGCCATATTTGTTAAGGATAAGACGTGAAGCTAATTTATGGTTTTTCCACCACATAACGTCCGTCATATCACCAAAAGTACAGCACATTACAATACCAGTACCTTTATCCATAGCTACATTGTGATCTGCTAAAATAGGAACTTTTACTTGGAAGAGAGCAGTGAGAGCATTTTTACCAATTAGTTTTTTGTAACGTTCATCTTCAGGATGGACAAAAATTGCGACACAGGCAGGGATTAATTCTGGTCTTGTAGTGGCAATAGTAATTTGTTCAGAGCTATCTGCTAAAGCAAAGTTAATTTCATGCATTTGACCAGCTAGTTCTTTATCTTCAAGATCAGCTTGCGCCAAAGCAGTTTGATCAACTGGACACCAGTAAGAAGGCTCTAATTTATGCTCAAGTAGATTTTTATGATAGAGATCTAAAAATGATAATTGTGAGATTTTACGAGTTTCTGGTGAGATAGTATGATATTCTTGTTCCCAATCAACAGAAAGAGCAATTGAATTAAATAAAGCACGAAATTCTTTGCGCGCATCTGCTGAAATTTCTGAACATAGGGCGATAAATTCTTCACGAGGTAACTTAGAGCCTTTAACTTTTTTAATTTTTTCAACTAAGCGCTCAGTTGGTAAGCCATTATCATCAAAACCCATCGGGTAAAAAACTTGCTTACCTTGCATACGTTTAAATCTGGCGACAAAATCAGCTTGAGTATAGCTGAATACATGTCCCATATGTAACATGCCTGAAACGGTTGGTGGAGGTGTATCTATAACAAAATTAGCAGATCTTTCAGGAGCTTGTTGCCACTTATAAATTTTTTTATCTTGCCAATATTTTTGCCATTTGGCTTCGATTTCTTTGAAATTATATTTTTTTGGAAATTCAATCATTTTACTGCTTAAAAGCTAAGCGCATATTATATTGGCTTGCACGAAAAATTCTATAGCAAAAAACTTTTATTTTGTTATATCTTTTGTGAATCAAAAATTTAGATAATGCAAAAATTTTTACTAATTATTTTTAGTCTTTTTTTAACTAAAACAGCATGGGCAAATCCTCAGCAACAAGCTGGTCCTAATACTAAATATATTAGTCCACAACCCATACCAAATTATTTGCTAAAAAGAGAGCAAGAGAAGCAAACTATAAAAAAATTTCGTGATACTGATCAATATAAGGGCGATCACAGTAGAGCTTGGTATGAAAAGCAAAAAGACAAGACAGATTATTATTTAGGGATAAATATTAATTATGCGATTATTAGTAATCTAGATGCTGAGTTAATGAATACTGAAGATGTGCCGGGGCAGACTACTACATATAATGGTAGTATAGATGTAGGTGGAGCTGTAGGTTTTGGTTTTACAGCTGGTATCTTAAAAAATAAAATATGGGCCTATGAGTTAGAATTAGCTCATCATATTTTTGAGCCTACAAATTTTACGTCATCAAGTGTTTCTGTTACTGGAGGAGGTACTCCACCTGACAATTTTTCTAATGATTTTACAGAGGGGTATAACATCACTGCAACTTCGGGTTTTATCAATATGTTATTTAATTTAGGAGGTAGAAGAACCATAGCTCCATTCATTGGAGGAGGTATTGGTTATAGTCGTGTTGCTAGTGAAAATGATTCTGGTTTTTTTCTAACCTATCAAGGAAAGTTGGGTATTTCGTATAATCTCAGTAAAAACATGAATTTTGAATTTGGCCTTAAGCATATTGACTATGGAGAAGTTGAATATAATGCTACAAGACAATCAGGTGCTGAAGATACTTTCAAACATGATCTTGCTATACAATCTATTTATTTAGGTTACAGATTTGATTTCTAAAAATGAAAATCAGATTATTCATTGCCCAAAAATTCAGTAAAGATTTATTAATTTCGCCTAGTAAAGAGCAGTTACATTATCTAAAAAATGTGTTGCGTCTCAAAAATGGTGCTGAGCTATATTTATTCAATAATCAGCAAGGTGAATTTTTAGCTAATTATCAGAATGGTCAGTTACATCTGGTTAAACAGACCCAAGATTTTTATCAAGTGCCTAATATCGCTTTAGCATTTGCTCCGGTAAAAAATGTCAAAAGCGAATATTTAGTTACTAAAGCAACAGAGTTGGGTGTAAGAGAAATTTTTCCAATTAATACTGAACGTACTATCGTAAATAGAATAAATTTAGAAAAATTAGAAAAAAACTCTATAGAGGCAGCAGAGCAATCGCGCCGTGTTGATTTGCCGCAAATTAATCAGTTAGAAAAATTACCTAAATTTATAGCTGCTTTACAAGATGAGTTGTTAATTTTTGCAGATGAATCAGGCGAAGGCGAGTCTCCGCAACAATTAGCGCAGCAAGTAACAGATTTTAACCAAGATAGTAAGATTGTGGTTTTAATTGGTCCAGAAGGTGGCTTTAGTGAGGAAGAGGCCAAATTAATTAGAGCTTATCAACATACAAAGTCACTTAATTTAGGACCAAGAATTTTGCGCGCAGATACGGCAATTATTTCCAGTTTGGCTATTATACAGAGTATTTACGGAGATACTCATATAGCTTCCAAATCAGCATATTGAGCAGCCTTTTCTAAAATATAGTGCTTTTTGAGCACTATATTTTAGCAGAGTGATTCGCTTCAACTGTCAAAAATTTACTCATGTATTATCTATCATACTACCGGACAAAAATAAAAAAACATCAAGTTGAAAACTTAGGTTCCCG
>CAXDRM010000042.1:0-11332 GCA_963991775.1 uncultured Rickettsiales bacterium
CGGCTTTTTTTATGCAATTGACTAAAATGATCGTCTGGTTTAAAAGCTGTTTTCTGCGCAGCATTCCGGAATAGAAAAACTGCACAAGATATAGCTTAAAAGTGGCCCCTTCGTCTAGAGGTCTAGGACGCAAGATTCTCATTCTTGAAACACGGGTTCGATTCCCGTAGGGGTCACCATTCTTTTTTTGTTAATCAGCACATCTTTTTCCGAATTTTGCGTTCATTTGCCAGTGCGCAAACTTCACGCTTCACTTAGAAAAAATCTGCACTAATTAACAAAAAAATATTTAGCAACGCTTAAACTTCACATTTCATCCACAAAAAATTCACCATATTTCTGAAAAAAAAATACTATGCAAACAAAAGACTAGTTAAAATAGTCTTGTTTAATATTTTAAATGAATCTATATGTTTTTGTATAAATAATGAAGCATAAAGAAATAAAATGAGTAATATTCCCGAACAGTTTTACTATAAGAAAAATCGCCTACATCAATTGCGCGCTTTCTATTATGTGGTTAAGTTTGCTGGGCCAGCTAAAGCAGCAAGATTTTTAGGTCTAGGTAATTCAGCTATAACCATGACTTTAAAGTCTTTAGAGTCTGACTTAGACACTAAGCTTTTCATTAGAAATCGCAAAAACTTTCAACCTACAGAATCTGGAAAGCTACTTTATAGTATGGCAGCACCGATTGTACAAAAAGTTGATGGTCTCTATGAGCAATTTTTTCAACTACAAAAGCAAACTTCGGAAGAAAATATAACTATTGCTGCGCATCACATTGCCATCTCAAGAATTTTACCGCAATATTTGAAAAAATTTGATAAGATCCATCCGGATGTTGCCATTAAATTATGTAATCTCGCCGCTGATGAAGCCTTAGAAAGGCTTTTAAATGAAGAAGTAGATTTCATGTTTTACCCTACTTCTCAAGTTACAGATGAATGTTATTTTAAACCTTTAATATCATATGACCCTTCCTTGGTAATGCATAAAGATCATCCGCTAGCCAAAAAAACCGAAAAAAATATTAGTTTTGAGGCAATTGCAAAATATGATTTAATTAGAATAGACAAAAAATTAATTGCTCTTCCAATGTTTGATGAAGCAGTAAAAGAGTTTAATATTAGCTCTAGAATTACTTTCGAAAATTGTAACTGGGAAACTTTACGACAATTCGCAAAAGCTGGTTTAGGCTTAATTATAGTAACCAAAGCATCCCTTGAAGAAACTGACGATGATTTACATGCTATACCTCTTACTAAGTTTTTCCCTAAAATGAGTTATGGCATAATGATTAAGAAAGGAAGATATCTTAATAAGACAGTCAAAAATTTCATCAATGTGCTAGATCCTGATTTTTTTAATGAATATAGCGAAGATTAATAAGCATATTATAATATTATTCATATACACTTAAATATTAAAGTTATAAAAATCTATAAAGCTTTATAAAATTCCTTTGGCTTAGAAGATCTCTCTTCACGTAAAATTGCCAAAATAGATCAAATAGCGCTTAATATTATGACCATAATTCAAAAGAAAATTTCTTCTAGATTAAAAAATCTAGGTATCAGACCGATTGATCTTGCTCGTGAATCTGGAGTAAAGTATAGTTCAGTAAAAAATATCGTCCAAGGAAAAGTTAGCAGACCTCGTGACGAGATACTTTACAAAATTGCTAATGTACTTAATGTACCACCTGCAGAGCTACTTTCATCAATTGATTCTGCAAAAGATCAAGAGCTTTTCAGTGAATGCCAAAATATAATGATTACTTTATTTGAGCAGCATGATCTTCATTCTCAAGAGAAATTTGAAGAATGTGTTAATCAGCTTTTTAACTTTGCTAAATTGCATGCAGAATATCAAAATATTCAAGTAAAAACTGATGATAAGATGGCACAAATTACTTTAAACTTTGTTACAAAATACAAATAAAGTTATCTAAAGGAAAAATTATTGATTACATGAAAAGAATTTCTATTTCCAAAGATTATCTTATTTTTTCTTTCATTGCCATTGTTGTAGTAAGCATTATCTATAGCATATTAATCTCTTATACTTTCAAGCAATATCAAAAAAAACTTAATCTTGAACTTGAAAATACAGCAATTTTAATTAACCAAACTCTGACCAGCAACTTTAATAACATCAATAATATTAACGTTTTGGTTGGCGCCCAAATAGCAAAATTTGATGCTACAAACCTAGAACAAATCTATGCTATTTTTAATGACACTAAATATCATAGCGTGCGTAACTCTAGGCTTTTTTCTTGGAGCTTATTTGACTGGGTAGATAAAAATAATTTACAAACAGTAAATAGTAAAAATGGTGTGGCAAAAGATCCACCTGATATGTCACATCGTGATTATACTGTACTTGCCCCAAAAAACCCTTGGTGTCTTTCACTTTCACGACCAGCCATTGGTAATCCAAGCGGTGAATGGGTAATCCCAGTTGGCACAGGTATCACAAATAAAAAAGATGAGTTTTTAGGTACTATCGTAGTAGGTATTAATATTAGAGAACTAACCTTGGAGTTACTCAGAAAAACTGGTCCAAATGTAAATTTCTTAGTAGTAGATCAATATGGCCATATTGTTCTAGATTCTGACAAAAATAGCTTTAATAGAAGAAGCTTAGAATTTTTAGATAATAAACAAGCTGGCAAGGATATAATATTTAATGGTTCTAAATATAATTATCATCTTAGCTCTGAAAAATATCCTTATCAAATTTATTTAGGATATAATAAATTATATTTAAAACATGAATTAGCTAGCTTCTTCTTTCCAAGAATTACCGAATATTTTATTCTATGTTTTTTTATCCTAAGCTTATTATTTTTCTTTAGAAAAAATCTAATCAATCCTATTACAAGATTATCAGATATTGCAGATTTCATTGTAAAAAATGCTGCCAATGTGCCAGCAATGCCAACAAAACTTCCCTCACTGGAGCTAAAATCTTTAGCTAAAGCTATAGAAAACCTAAAAGAAGCAAAATTAAAATTAGAAAAATCTAATAAAACTCTTTCAAAGACTAAAAATGAATTAGAGCATTATATTGACATTTCTGAGGCTAATGAAAAATCACGAAAATCCTTAACCAAGCAAATTGATTATATCACAAAAGAGGCCCTACAAGGTGTAAAAGATGGTATCGACTTAATGAGTGATACTCTAAAAGGAAAAAATAATATTAAGATTGATAAAAAATCGCAAATAGAGATTCTAAGCCTCTTGCAACAAGAATTATCCTACCTAATAGATTTTTCATCCGGCTCAGTAATAAAAGAAACCATTGATAGCAATGAGATTATTGAGTATTGCTTAGATCTAAATAGAAAATTAATCGAGCAAAAAAAGCTAAAAATTAATAAAGATTTTAGTAAAAAACTACCTAAATTCTATGCAGATAAAACCAAAATTATCTTAATATTTGATAGTATTATAAATAAAATAGCTTTTCACTTAAAAGATAATGAGCCTTTAAATATAGATTCTATACATGGAACTCATGCTTCAGGAGAAATAATCAAAATTACAATTACTGCAAATTTTAAACCTGCGACCTTAGAATTAGTCAATAATAATGAGTTATCTTTAAATAGTATTAAAACTTTACTCATTTTGCATGATGCAACTCTTGATCTAAATAGGATTAGAAAGCAAACTGTACTAACTATTAAGATACCTATAAAAACTGAGCAGAAACATACTAATGTAGTAAAACTGTTTAGCTAATCATCTTCTTCTAGCAAATTAGCTGGTAATTGCTTTGAGGATTTAGCACCTAATAGTTTGATATTTTCTAAACGAGAAATGATATTACCTCTACCTGTAGATAATTTTTGTAAAGCATCATTATAGGTTTTATCCGCCGTTTTTAAAGAGCGGCCAATCTTTTGCATATCTTCTAAGAAATTAGCAAATTTATCATAAAGAGCACCGCTCGCCCTGGCGATCTCACGCGTATTTTTACTTTGCTTTTCTTGACGCCATAAAGCCACAATAATTTTTAAAGTTGAATGCAAAGTTGCTGGGCTGACAATCATAATTTTCTTTTCCCAAGCATCCCAAAATAGATCAGGCTCACTCTGCATTGCCAGCAAATATGATGATTCGATTGGAATAAACATCAAAATAAAATCAAGACTCTGATGCTTTTTAGAAGTTTGATAGTTTTTTTTGCTTAATTCGCTAATATGATTTTTAAGAGATTTTACATGACGTGATAGAGCAGCTGCACGATCATCATCATTTTCTACATTCACATATTGCTCATAATCTTTTAAAGAAATTTTAGCATCAATGATAATATGCTTATTTTCCGGAAGATATACAACTACATCAGGCTGAATTAACTCTCCTTGATTATTTTCGGAACGCTCCTGAATTTCATATTCTTCACCTTTAGAAAGACCTGAACGCTCTAGGATACTCTCAAGAATAACCTCACCCCAATTACCTTGTATTTTATTATCGCCCTTTAAGGCTTTAGTAAGATTTTCTGCATCTTTACTAAGCTTAAAATTTAATTCAAAAAGCTTTTTAACCTCTGCCTTAAGACTTACCTTATCTCGCAATTCAGTATCATAACAAGTAGCAATCTTCTTTTCTAAATCACCCACCCTTTCTTTAAAGGGCGCTAAAATCTTATCAAGCTCTTGGCTATTTTTATCTAAGAGATTTTTACTATTATCCTCTAAAATTTGACTAGAAAGCAGCTTAAATTCTTTAGTTAATTCGGCGCGCTGCTGCTCTTTTTCTGCCAAATCATGTTTCAACACAGAAATTTCACTATGCTGCTCGGTGATATTATGTTGCTGCTCTGCTAATTTATGCTCTAATAAAGCAATACGCTCGTCACGCTCAGTAACAGCCTTATTTAAAAAGTTATTTTCTTGCGTAGTAGCAACTGACTTATTTTTATGCTGCAAAAATAGTAAAGCAATAGCAGTAGCACCGCTTAAAGCACCTACTACGAAAATCAAAATCTCCATATTTAAATTCCTCTTCCTCCTCCTTTACCTTGTTTATTGACATCTGATAGACCATCTGCCCACCTGCCTTTAGCTGAATGTTCACCTATATCATTTATGGCATCAGCTATTTGAATGCGATGCTCATTCTTAACATTTACAGCACTGTCTTTACCATCAACTACCCCATCATTATTTAAATCACGTGCATTATTTACACCAGCATTACGTAATTTACTACCCTCATTAACTATTTGCGCTCTCAAAGCACGGTCAACTGATAAGAAACTTCTAAATGATTCTATCACAGATTTACGTCTTTTAGATTCTTCCCTAGTAACATTACTTGTACCTATGACTTCTTGACCCAAGCTTGGGGCTAAATCATTATCAACATGATGCGTAGAATCTTTTTTTTGCTTTTTCTTTTTTTTAATTTTATCTCCCAAGGCTTTAAGTAGCTGCTTAAGCAAAGGATCCTGCTGCTCAGCCATATCTTCAGGCGCAATATCATCAAGAGCATCTTGCGCATTATCTAGGTCTTGCTGATTATGACTTTGTTGATTTTGTTGTGCTTCCAGATTTACATCAACTTCATCAATATCTTGCTGCGTTAAATCTTGATTATCAGTCTCATCACTAATGACGTTACCTTTATAATCATTTTTCTTTAAAGGTGAATTCTCACCATAACGTTTTTGAAAAAAATTATCTTGATCATCTAGCATCGCAACCTCGCTATATATTGCTTACAAAAATAATCCCGCAACTCTTTATGTGGCCTAGCACCTAACTTTGATTGTGAAGCAATTCCTCTATTTTTGCAATCTCAAATTTGAGAGTTAAATCTGCTGTTAATTGCTTAGAAAATTTACGATGAGCATGCAAAATTGTGGCATGATCACGAGCTAAATGACTACCAATATTACTTAAACTAAGTTTGGTATATTTTTTTAATAAGTAAATCACCACATCTCTTGCAAATACTAATTCTTTATTGCGCTTTTTTGATTTTAATTCAGCAACAGATAGTTTAAAAAATTTAGCAATTAATTTAATCATCTGCTCAGGAGAAATCTCACTATTACGATTTTTATAGATAAAATCATTAATGATCTCAGCTAAATTATCTTTAGTTACTTGTTCAGCAAAAATATTTTGATGAATCATAATTTTATTTAACGCTCCTTCAATCTCTCTAACACTTGAGAAATAGTAGCTAGACATCTGATTAACCAAGCTTATATCAAGCTGATATTTATTTAATTTGATTTTATTTAGGATTATTTTTTTACGCAATTCTTCACCAGGCATAGCAATTTGCGTCAATACACCTGCAGATAGCAATGATTTAAGTTTAGGATGAAAATCTTGCAATTCATCTAATTTACGGTCAGCTGCAAAAATAATTTTTTTATTAGCTAAAGCTAGATTATCCAAAATATTAAGTACTTCATTTTGAGTTCCAGCTTTTTTTTGCAAGAAATGCGCATCATCAAGCAAGAAGTAATCTATATCTACAAATTTTTCTTTAAATTCTAAAAGCTCACCTGACCTAGCAGCTTGTGAGTAAAAATATGTAAAGCGTTCAGCATTTAAAAATACAAATTTTTTATTCTGCTTGATTAATTCTAAAGCTATAGCTGAAAGCAAATGAGTCTTACCTATACCAACTTTAGCATAAACAAATAAAGTATTGATAAAACTATGTTTATCTGCAGAGATGATACCTTGCGCGGCAGCGTAAGCGATACGATTTTCTTCAGCTACCACATAATTACTAAAAGAGAAACGCTCATCTAAATCTGGACAAAAATCGCTTTTATTATCATTAGAATTGTTAGTAGAAATATTATTAGCAAGCTGCTTATCAATTACAAAATTTTGTTCAGCTGTAATATCACTCGGTTCAGCTACTTCTATGTTAAGCTGAATAAAATCACTTAATAGGTTTGATAAAATAGAATTAAAATCATCCAGATAATTATTAATTAGCCAGTCTTTAATGAAGTTAGAACGAACTGATATGGTTAAATTACCAGCTTGATAATCAGTTACTATGCATGATGAAAACCAGCAATTATAAAGATCCACACCATATTTAAGCTGCAACTTATTTTGCACCTCAGGCCAAAAAGCGTAATCTTGGTAATCTTCTAATTTATTTAATTTTGATACCACGGTAAACCTAAAAATTTCCAACCTGAAATCTGTCCACGCTGGCCTTTATCATTAATATCTCCTTCAAAACCTCCTACTATATTAAATGCATTTTTAAAACCAGCCTCAGCTGCTAGCTCAGCAGCTTTTTGAGAGCGAGCACCTATTTTGCATAAAAAGAAAAACTTAGCTTCTAAATTATCTGAGAATCTAGTTTTAAATTCTGATATAAAGCTTTGATTTAGCTGCATACCAGGAAATTCCAAAAGACTTAACATTATTATTTCTCCTGCCGCAGAGCGCAAATCAGGAACACCAACAAAATGCCACTCCGCATCAGTTCTAACATCAATCAAATAAGAATTTTTATCTTCTAATAATTGAGACCATGCTAATTCTGGAGTTACTATTTCGACCACTTTTTACGCAAAAAATAATATTAAAATCTTGTAATGAGGAATGCTATTTTTAAGTTCTAATTACTCATTAGTAAACAGCATTTTTTGCATTTTTTTAAAAAAATTTTATTGACAAAGCTAAGACCTTAAAAAACCTGAGTTTTTATATTTAGCATTTTTTCTAATAGCTATAAAACTAGGGCTAACCTAGCTTCTTGCTTAGTTGATGCAAAACTAGATGGGCGTAATTATCCCATATTTCACAATTAGTTTTAGGACAAAAATGAGTTTTGAAAGATTTAATTACATTTAAAGTTTTGGGCCCAAAAATCCCATCATTAGAAATTTCATAACCAAAATTTTTTAGATCAGTTTGCAAATTTTTTACTTGAATATTTTTGCTATATAATTTGACAATTTCTGCATTAAAATCTGGAACTGCTAAATCTACATAAAATCCATGGCCAACTGCTGCTAATTTTTGCCAGGCAAAAAACTTACCTGGATCTATCTTTCTTTGCGGAGCCACATCACTATGGCCCAAAATGTAATGATCTTTGATAGGATGCTGATTTTTCAATAGCTTAATCAAACTTTCTAATGCTTTATATTGCTGAGTAGTAAATTCTTCTTTGCCATTATTTACCAATTCAATGCCTATAGAATAGCTATTAATATCTTTTCTACCTGCAAAATAACTTACACCAGCATGCCATGCACGATATTTATCAAGCACTGGCTGAAAAATTTTGCCATCCTCAGCAATCACATAATGGCTACTTACTTGCTTATTTTTATCTTTAAAAACTCTGATAGTTTGCTGCAAATTAATTACAGTATAATGTATGATAATCATATCAATAATGGCAGAGCTAGAACGCTTATTATAGTTTGGAGAAAATCCTTGTTCCATTGGTCTTTTATCTATAAGATTTGCAGGTAACTTTTTTACTTATTTATTTTGGATACAAAAAAATTATATGAAGGTAAAGCTAAAATAATTTATGCTACAGAAGATGCAGCTAAAGTTATTCAATATTTTAAAGATGATGCTACAGCTTTCAATAATGTTAAGAAAGATAATATTTCTGGCAAAGGTATTTTAAATAATTTTATTTCTGAGTATGTCATGCTATTACTCAAAAATAATGATATCCCTACTCACTTCATTAAAAGATTAGATGAAAGAAGGCAATTAGTTACGAAGCTAGATATTTTTCCTTTAGAAGTGATCATTCGTAACCAAGCAGCTGGTAGTATTTGCAAAAGATTAGGCATTGCTGAACAAACAGTTTTTAACCCTGCTCTTCTAGAATTTTGTTACAAAAAAGACGAATATGGTGATCCAGTAATTAATGATGAACATATAAGAGTATTAAATCTTGCCAATCCAGATGAGCTGGAGCAAATCAAAGAGCTTACTCTAAAAATTAATCAAATTCTTAGCAAAGCCTTTGCTGATATTAATATTAAACTAATCGATTTTAAAATAGAATTTGGTAAAGATTCTGATGGTAAAATTATGTTGGCTGATGAGATTAGTCCTGACTCATGTCGTTTATGGGATATGAATAGCAATGAAAAAATGGATAAGGATCGCTTTCGTTTAGATCTTGGAGATCTAACTAAATATTATCAAGAAATTGCGGATCGTTTTAATATAGAGGTTAATTATGCTTAAAATAATTTGTGGAATATTGGCTATTTTATGCTTCGCTAAAAATGCTAATGCCGTTGATAATCGTGTCATGTTAGGCATATCTTTTAGCTCTGGTAAAGCTGATTATTACCTAGCTTACCAAGATAGAGAATTAGAAGAATTTAGCTATGATGCTCGCCAGTTAAATTATCAAACACGCGGAGTAAAAATTTCAAATAATGAATTACGTAAACATTTACAATATAGCGATCAACTAAATTATGAGGGCTATCGTAATGTTGAAGGCTATAAAAATACCGGTCGTAAACAAGAAGAAAATTTTAAAAATTCAGTATTAGCTACTGGGGCAATAATTGTTGGGGCTTTGGGGCTTACTGTATTTGCCATAGCTAGCGCCTTCTAATATAAATCACCATATTGTGCAGCCTTTTCTAAAATATAGTGCTTTTTACGCACTATATTTTAGCAGAGTGATTCGCTTCAACTGACAAAAATTTACTCATGTATTATTTATACACTCCGTAATTTTTGCAGTTGAGCTCATCAAAAATGCAAGCACACTATGCCGATTTGTCATAGCTCAACTAAAATAGCTCCAAACTGAAGCTAAATTTTAGTAACCCAGTAAAAATGCAAGCACACTATGCTGATTTAGAAATAGCTCAGTAAAAATCCATCCAAAATCTTGCACTTTATTAAGTATTAAGCCTTTATCTAAAAATATCAGCTCAACTAAAATAGCTCCAAGCTGAAGCTAAATTTTATGATGCAACACTTAACCCTCTAGCAAAAATTGCCATAATGGTACTGCAACAATATTATTTGGTAATAGTAAATCTTCTTGTAATTCTGCAACTAGTAATTTTAATTTTAAATCAGGGAATCTTTCAGCTATCTCTAATAAAGCACCTACTTCTCTTTGTAAGGTTTTTTCATCAGGAATAAAATAAGTAACCTGATAAGCAGTGTCAGCTTTAAAAGATTTCCTGGTAAAAAAATCTACCTCACCCCTACCTTTCCAATAGTAAACCTCTTCACCATAACGAGCTTGCAAATTATTATAGATTGCTGTTTCAACAACCTTACCATTATCAGGAGAATTAGAATTATTTACTGCAGCTCGCAAACCTAAATCTAAGCAATAATTTTTCTTTGGATTTCTATTACGCTCTGCCTGCTTCAAACTAAAAATTGGTAAAGACCCAATTACAAACCCCTCTTCTAAATAATTTTGATAAGAACTTATTATGGTTTGAGATACTCCAAAAATATTAGCCAACCTCTTACTAGATGTTAGCGAAGCAGTATTAGTAATTAAATAAACTGCTAATTCCCGCAATAATTTAGCGTCTCTAATTTGGTGCCGCATAATGATATCTTTAAAAATTATATCATCAAAATATTGCTTTAAAAGCTCATGCTTAATCTCATCATTATCCTCTAATATAATGCGAGGAAAACCACCCCATTTTAAATAATTTAATAGTAAATTTTTTATTTTAGGTGATACAACTTTCAAACTATTTAAATCTGTAGTTGCCACATCTTTAAAAGTTAATATTTCCCTAAAATTTAACGGAGAAATAAAAAATGACAAATGCCTACCAGTCAACAAAGTAGCTAATTCCCTGGAAAGAAGCTTAGCTGATGAACCTGTAATAAAAATTTTTACATTTTCATTCTCATTTCTAGCTCTAACCCACTTTTCCCAATCAGGGATATTTTGTATTTCATCAAAAAATAAATAAGCTCTACCTTCAGGAAAAATATTAGCTCTGTAGAACTCATATAGCTCATCTAAAAATTCTATAGTTAATTTTGAAGCAAAATAAGGTTCTTCGAAATTAACATGTAATATAGCATTTTTATCAATCTCTTGCTCAAGATGATTAATTAATTGATATAGAATCGTAGTTTTACCTGATCTTCTTGCACCAATCAGCGCAATTACATCAGAGCTATGTAAATTAGCTATTATCTTTTCTGTAACCTCTCTTCTAAAACCTGGTTTTAATTTAGGTTCACGCCAATTATTCCAACTATGTAAAATTTGTAAAAGCTTTTCCATAACTCATATAATACCATTATTAGAATTTTATATCAAGCTAATTAAGGCAATAT
>CAXDRM010000043.1:0-11318 GCA_963991775.1 uncultured Rickettsiales bacterium
TTTAGGAGAAAAAATGCCTAAAATGATTAACAGAGTAAGTGCATAATTAAGCAATAAGAGCTGATTTTGCAGGGTGATAATAGCTAGCAAAAAATAAGCGCTAAGCAGCCAATGATAATTTTTTTTGAGTATTTCTTTGAGCATATGGTTGTAACTAACCTACAATTTTAAATCTAAACAATTCTCATACTATTATCAAGGTCATTGAATATTTGGTTAGTTTTAGGTTATAATGAAGTTATCAGAATAAATAATATTAGGGTTCTATGAATAATAGTGAACATATAGTAAAATCTTTTAGTGAGGATTTAAGCAATCTTACTGAATTATTGCGTGCTATGAAAGATATGACTATTGATTTGATTTATGATTCTGAAAAATGTTTGATTGATCAGTCAGTAACTTTGGAAGAGGCGCGTAATAAAGATAATAAAATTAATGAATTAGAAGTAGAAATCGAGGATCAAGCTGTAGCGTTGCTCGCATTGCGTCAGCCTATGGCTATTGATTTACGCTTTGTGGTTTCAACAATTAAGATTGCTTCTCTGCTAGAAAAAATTGCAGATCGTGCCAAAAAAAATATCAAAAAAGCACAGCGTATAGGCACATTATTTCCTAAAGAAATTTTGCAAGATATTAAGCAGATGAATGAAACTGTAATTGCGATGATTAATCAAGTTTTTGCTAATTTAGATAAATATCGTTTACCTAATTTACGTCAAGCTGTGGCTGATGATGATAAGGTGGATGATTATTATTCAGACACTATGCAGAAAATTATCAAATTTCAGGAGAAAAATCCTATGGAATTGGAAGAATTTATTGCTTGTATCAAAGTTCTAAAAAATTATGAAAGAATTGGCGACTATGCTACTAAGATGGCAAAAATAGTGTTTTACATCGCTGAAGGCACTAAAGCTGATTCAAGTAAATTGTGAGATCATGACAAAAAAGCCAGTATTATTGTGTATTCTTGATGGTTTTGGCCATAGGGAAGCAACAGATTATAATGCAATTTACCATGCTAACACACCTAATTGGGATGAGATTTCTAGTAAATATCCTAAGAGTTTTTTAGATGCTTCGGCTGAGCAAGTTGGTTTGCCAGCTGGACAAATGGGTAATTCAGAAGTGGGTCATATGAATATTGGCTCTGGGCGTATTATGCTGCAAGCATTACCACGTATTAATCAGGCTATAGCAGCTGATGAAATTGCTACATATCCGGAATTTAAAGATTTTATTGCAAAGTTAAAATTAAGCAACGGTACTTGTCAGCTTTGTGGTATGCTTTCTGATGGCGGAGTTCATGGCCATATAGATCATTTAATTTATTTGGCAAAATTAATTGCAGCTCAAAATATTAAAGTACAGATTCATGCTTTTCTGGATGGTAGAGATACCCCGCCACAATCTGGTTTAACATATTTAGAAAAATTACAGCAAGAAATAGCTGATATAGCTCAAATTCATTTAGCTTCTTTATCGGGCAGATTTTTTGCGATGGATCGTGATAATAATTGGGATAGGGTAGAGCAAGCCTATCATGCTATGGTTAATGTGCAGGCTAATCAAGTTAGCGATTTTGTTACAGCTTTAAAAGAGCATTATCAAGCAGGTGAAAGTGATGAATTTTTTAAACCTGCGGTTAGTCCAACAGCTCAGCCATTTAAGGCGGAGGATGGTTTTTTTATGACTAATTTCCGTGCTGATCGAGCGCGTCAAATATTACGTGCAATTTTAGCAGAAGATTTTACAGAATTTCCAAGAGCCAAGCTTAAGTTAGCGGCGCAGCTAGGTATGAATGAATATGCTAGTGATATTGATAAATATTTGCCGTTGCTGTTTGCCACTGAGCTACCTAAAAATACTTTAGCAGATATTTTAGCTGCGCAAAATTTAACGCAGCTACATATTGCAGAAACTGAAAAATATGCTCATGTAACTTTCTTTTTTAATGGTGGTAGTGAAGAGCCTAAAAAAGGAGAAGATAGAATTTTAATTCCTTCTCCTGCTGTTAAAACTTATGATTTGCAACCTGAAATGTCAGCACCTCAAGTAACTAATGAGCTGGAGAAGGCCTTAATTTCAGGAAAATATGATTTTATAGTGGTGAATTTTGCTAATCCTGACATGGTAGGTCATACAGGTGTTTTTGCAGCAGCAAAAGATGCTGTTGAGCAAATAGATAAAACTTTAGGAGTGCTTGCTAAAACAGCTTTAGAGCAAGATGCTACAATGTTGATTACAGCAGATCATGGTAATATAGAATATATGTATGATCAGGATAAAGCTCAGCCTCATACTGCTCATACTTTGAATCCTGTGCCCTTTGTAATTATCAAGAATCAGGTTGATTTCAGTTTAAAGAATGGCAGATTATGTGATATTGCACCAACAATTTTAGAGTTGATGTCGCTGCCGCAACCTCAAGAAATGACAGGTAAATCTTTATTGAGTACTAAATAGGAAAGAATATGACCCAAAAGAAAAAGAAACAAGCGCAAGAAAAAAATGCGTTTAAAGAAAATTTAAAAGCAATATTTTATGCCTTAATTATTGCTGGTGTCTTTAGAAGCTTTATCGCAGAGCCTTTTCATATTCCTTCTGGTTCTATGAAAGATAATTTGTTAGTTGGTGATTTTGTGATGGTGACCAAATATAGCTATGGTTATAGTAAATATTCTTTTCCTTTTGCCGCAGTGCCTATTAAAAAACGTATTTGGCAAGCTAACGAGCCACAAAGAGGTGATGTAATAGTTTTCAAATATCCAACTAATACACGTATCAACTATATTAAGCGTCTTATTGGCGTTCCTGGTGATAAAATTCAAGTGATAGAGGGTAAACTATATTTAAACGAAAAATTAGTGCCACAAACTGCAGAAGGTGTATTTACAGATACAGATGGAGCACGTTTATTGCGCTATCGAGAGGAATTACCTGGTGGCGTAAATTATATAGTACTTGATGAGGTATCAGATTCAGCAAAAGATAATACTGGCATTTATACTGTACCGGAGGGTTATTATTTTTTTATGGGTGATAATCGTGACAATTCACAAGATAGCCGCTTTTTAGAGGTTGGCTTTGTACCAGAAGAAAACTTGCTAGGTAAAGCAAGTTTCATTTTTATGTCTAGTGAAGCATCATTGCTAAAATTTTGGACTTGGCACAAAAATATCCGTTTTAGTAGAATTCTTTCTAAGATAAACTAGTTTAGCGGATGCTTTGGTAATATTTATCAAAATCGCTAAGATTAGCGTTGAAATTAACATTTAAGTTACCAGTCTCATAGCTGATTGCATCATTAGATTTAAGCATAGAGACGCCGAATATAGTAAGTGCTAAAGTTAAGATTGTTAGTTTCATTTTATTTACCTTCTTTAATTTAATCCTTTTATTTAATTTTCATTAAATATGATCTGTAAGTAAATGAAACTAGTAAGTCATAGATGATTTACCCGTGTTACGTGTAGTGATCTTTTTAAAAGCTAGCTTCTAACGAGGAATTTTGCCTATTTCGTGCCCTTTCTGCTTCTTGGTTACGCCATCTATCAGATTCTTTATTTTCCTGCACAGTAGGGCTAAAAAGCTCCTCATAGAGCATAGTTCTACCTGGCGCACCAACATGAAACATGCCAGATTTTGATGTCGTGTCAGATAACTCTAAATAACTTACAGCAGGGTTGAGACGCTCTAATTTACGTGCATGCAATTCTGGAGGTAATGTTTTATCTTTTTGATCAACAAAAATAGTTACATTTTCTGGGTTACTAACATTTTTAATTTGCTCGCGATTATTTAATTTATCAACAAAAGGGTAAAGTAATAAACATAGTGGAAAAGCTATCAGCTGTATTAAAATATTAGATTGTTGTAATCTTTGCTTAGCTACATCATAAGTTGAAGCAAGAGGGCTATTTATTAAATATTTTGGCTCAGCATGCTTAGTAGCCAAATGCAAAGCAGGTACAGAACCCAGAGATTCACCGCAAATAGTTAAATTTTTAGGGTTTATACCTTGTTTTATTAAAGCGTTATAAACATTATCCGCATCTTGTTTTATTCCTTTTTCGCTAGGTTTAATTTTAGGGTTTGCATAGGAATTATATTCGACTGCGAGAACGGCAAAATCTTGGTTAGTTTTGCGTAAAATATTGATAGTTTTATCATGTGCTTCTAGGTTATATTCTGCTTGAGAATTATTGCCATGAAACACCACTAAAATAGGAATATCCTTTAAATCTCTATTTTTATTACCATATTGATTAATGAAAGCTGTAGTGCCATTAAGATTTAACTCATTTTGGGGTGGTTTAAAGCCAGCTTTTCCTGCTGTATTTTTTCGATATGCGCCTGGGAAAATTAAACTTTCAAACATGGTTAAGACTATTAATGGGCTTGCATTATACCATAATTTGTAGCTTAAAGATAGTAATTTTCAGGCGATAAGCATAATATGGAAATGAATTGCTTTGCTTAGGAAGCTGAGTATATATTTAATCGCTCAGGCAATCCTCGAATTTTATCAAATAGTAGTTTATAAGATTCATAATAAATGGAGCTAAAATTATTATAAAAATGCGTAAATATCCTCAAACTAGATTAAGAAGAAATCGTGATGAAAAATGGCTTAGAGATCTTCTTAAAGAGCATTATTTGACTGCTAATGATCTAATTTTGCCAATTTTTATTCATGATAAACAAGGTACTGAGCCGATAAAAACTTTGCCAGAGGTAAAGCGTTTAGATTTAGAGTATGCTAAACAGCAAATTGCTCAAGCGGTGCAATTAGGTATTAAGGCTGTAGCTTTATTTCCAGTGGTTGAATCAGAACTCAAAACCGCTGATGCACAAGAGGCGCTTAATCCCAATAATTTAATGGCTAGGACATTACGTGCTCTAAAAAAAGAATTTGCTGATGAGATAGGCTTAATTGCGGATATTGCTTTAGATCCATATAATAGTTTAGGGCATGATGGTTTGGTTCAAGAAGATAAAATTCTTAATGATGAAACTATAAAAATTTTAGAGCAGCAAGCAATATTAATGGCTGAATCTGGAGCAGATATTGTTGCCCCTTCTGATATGATGGATGGGCGCATAGGCTGTATCAGAACTATGCTTGATCAGCATAATTTTCAGTCAGTAAAAATTTTATCTTATGCGGTAAAATTTGCTTCAAATTTTTATGGACCTTTTCGTGATGCGGTAGGTTCTAAAGGAAGCCTAGGTAAGGCTAGTAAAGAAAGCTATCAATTGCCTTTTTCGACTAGTTTTGATTGTGCTGCTGAGTTAGAAATGGATATAGCGGAAGGTGCAGATCTCTTTATGATCAAACCAGCTTTACCTTATTTAGATATTCTTAAAACATTAAAGGATAAATATAATGTGCCTTTTTTTGCTTATCAGGTAAGTGGTGAATATGCGGCATTAAAAGCAGCGGAAAAGTCAGGAGCTTTAGATTATCAACAAACTCAGCTTGAGTCGCTTATCGCTTGTAAAAGGGCCGGAGCCAGCGCAATATTTTGCTATGACGCTTTAGAAATAGCAGAAATTTTGTAGTTATATTGTTCTTTATAATATTCGCCAATTTGACAAAATGGGCAGGCGGATTATAATTTATTTCCTGATATTGAGATATTTTGAGGTGAACATGACAGCATTTTCAAATAATATACCAGTTTTAAGTAGTGAATCGGATCTTGCAGTTTATATGAGAAAAATTGCAAAATTTCCTCTACTTACTCTAGAACAAGAACAAGATTTAGCAAAACGTCTAGAACAGGGCGATATTAAAGCTGCAGAGGTTTTAGTTACTAGCCATTTACGTTTAGTAGTAAAAATTGCTACAAGTTTCAAAAATTATGGTCTGCCGATGATGGATATTATCTCTGAGGGTAATATTGGCCTAATGAAGGCAGTTAAGAAATTTGATGTTTCTAAAGGTTATCGTCTATCTACCTATGCAATGTTGTGGATTAAGGCACAAATTCAAGAATATATTTTACGTTCTTGGTCTTTGGTAAAATTAGGTACTACTACCGCACAAAAAAAGATTTTCTTTAATCTAGCAAAAATTAAAAAACGTTTACTAAAATATGATCAAGAATATTTAAGTAGCCAAAATGTTGAGCAAATTGCCGGTGATTTAGGTGTAAGTAAAACGGAGCTAATCAATATGGAGAGCCGTCTTAATCAAGGAGATGTCTTTATTTTTGATAAAATGAGTCAAAATGAAGATGAAGAAGGTTCATCATTAGCGGAACGTTTAGCAGATGATGCACCAAATCAAGAAGAAATCTACTCTGAAGCTCAAATTAAAGAGCAGCGAAGTATGACTTTGCATCAAGCTATTGCTACTTTGAATGAGCGTGAAAAACATATTATCTCTGTACGTAAACTTACAGATGAGCCACAAACTCTTGATGAGCTTAGTAAATATTACAATATTTCCAAAGAGCGTGTTAGACAGATTGAGGCGCGTGCCTTAGAAAAAATCAAAGCATTTTTTGCAACAGATAATGTCTAGGATCCTTGTTCTGCTTAGTTTTCTACTAGTTAGTGGTTGTTTATTAGGCAAAACAGAACGCAATTATGCAGTTGCGCAATTACAAGATACTAAAAACGGTAAAATAATAGGTGTAGTTACTTTTACCGAACTTAAAAACTTTCAAACACAAATCGATATAGAGCTAAATAATCTATCAGGTGATTATGTATTACATATTCATGAATATGGTGATTTAACCGGAGCAGATTATACAAAATTAGGTAAGATCTTTGATCCGCTTAAAAATAGGCAAAGACGTAGCAGCGATGTGTCTTTACCCGTAGGTTTATTGGGGGTTATAGAGGATGTTACTATTAATTATAAAACTAGTTTTGTTAAGGATAATCTTGCCTTGCAAAGACGTTTCTCAGTGATCGGACGCGCTTTGGTGTTGCATGATCTTAATTCAAAAAAAGTCGCTGTTGGCGTGATAGCCCGCGGAAAATCTCTTTAGGGATTTATTTAAGCA
Organism: uncultured Rickettsiales bacterium; assembly: GCA_963991775.1. Lineage (GTDB taxonomy): Bacteria > Pseudomonadota > Alphaproteobacteria > Rickettsiales > JABIRX01 > CAXDRM01. The sequence continues at coordinate 7,026 of CAXDRM010000043.1, forward strand.
GTAGCTCTAGCTCTGTGCTATAATGAGAAGTAATCTTTACGTAATATGGTAGAATTACGCTCAGGACCGGTAGAAACGATATCAATTGCTACGCCAAGATATTCTTCAATGAAAGAGATATATTTCTGAGCATTTTCAGGAAGTTTTGCATAATCAGTAATATCGCAAATATCACTTTGCCAACCAGGCATCTCGATTAAATTAGGCTGCGCAATTTTTTGCAAATGTTGTGTAGCTGGTAAATAATCGAAGGTTTCGTCATTAATTTGGTAAGAGGTGCATAATTTAAGCGTTGGTAAGCTACCTAATACATCTAATTTAGTTAAAACAATGCTGTTAATCCCGCAAATTTGTACCATCTGTTTTAGTTGTACTAAATCAAGCCAACCACAACGGCGATCACGACCAGTAACTGTACCAAATTCATGGCCTTTTTCTTGCAACAATTTACCAGTATCATCAAATAATTCTGTAGGAAAAGGTCCTTCACCAACACGGGTAGTATAGGCTTTTACGATACCAATATTATAATCAATATTTTGTACACCCAGACCGCTACCATTAAAAACTTGTCCGGTGACTGTATTTGATGAGGTCACAAAAGGATAGGTGCCATGATCAATATCTAACATCACTCCTTGCGCTCCTTCATAAAGAATAATTTTTTGCTCTTGCTGAGCTTGCTGTAAGACGCGCCATACTGGCTGCGCATAGCTTAGCAGTTTTTCTGCATAAGCGTTAATTTCTTTATTTAATACGGTTTCGCTAAGTAATTCGGTGCCTGATTTACTTAAAATTGGTCCGTAAAAATTAAGTAATTCTTTAACTTTCTTTTCAACTAGCTTTTGATCATATAAATCGCAAATGCGAATAGCTCTTCTTGCTACCTTATCTGCATAGGCAGGACCAATGCCTCTTTTAGTAGTGCCAATTTTTTCGCCGTCACGTAAATTCTCGGAAATACCATCTAAAATCTTGTGAATAGGTAAGATAAGGCAGGCATTTTCTGCAATCATTAATTTATCTGGTGTAATGCTGAAACCAGATTTTTCAATTTCTGCTATTTCTTTAAGCAAATGTTCAGGATCAATAACTACCCCACTGCCAATAATGGATTTTTTGTCGTCACGTAAAATATTGGAAGGTAATAGGCTAAGTTTATAGGTATTTTCTCCTACTACGATAGTATGACCAGCATTATGTCCACCTTGAAAGCGTACTACTAAATCTGCATGTTCAGAGAGATAATCAACTATTTTGCCTTTGCCCTCATCTCCCCATTGCAAACCAACTATTGAAAGTAACATATCAAATCAAATAAAATTTTGGAAAATTACTGAGCAGCTTCAGTGGTTTCAGTTTTAGGCTTAATTATATTTTCTGCCTTACATAAATCTATCATTAAGCCATATGCTTTAGTGAAGCCTTTTAAAGAATAGGTATCAATAGAATATGAGCCAACAGTAGAGGTGCCTTTCGCTGTTAAATTATTACCAGCTTTCATAGCAGCGATTAGGCTGTTATCAAGCTCAGTGTTAACTGCCCAAGCAACTTCACCTTTGATTTTTTGCAAATCAAATTTATTGTTAGAAATAGTAATTTTTACGGGAGCGCCTGGTTTATAGCGATAACCAGCAGAAATGCTTACTTCTGGCTCACGATTAGTAAATTTACTAACTAGCAAATATGGCTCGCTACGTTTTTTATAATTACCTTCTTTAGAGGTTGGTACAGCTGCTATATAGCATACTTTATTACCTTCTTGCTCAGTAGTAAGTACATGCCAATCATCTATTAGCTGTTCTAGATTTCTGGCAGAAGCCTGGCTTGTAACTAAAAAAGCTACAAGAAATACTACATAGTTGCGAAGTTTCATGATATAAATTATTGAAGTTTTAACCGCTAATTAAAATGAATTTTTTTTCTAAATCAATCATTATTTCTATTTTGCTGTTTTTTGTTGCTTCTTGCCACGAATATTTGGTGGGTAATATTAAAGTGGAGAAGCATGATTTCAAGTCTGTTGAAGGCTTTAATTATATTAAAAATTATGACAGATTCATTATGAAAGGTAAGATAGATAATGAGATTTTTGTGGGAGATATCCAGCCGGTTGAAGTAATGCGTAAAATAGAACGTAAACGCTTTCCAGATGTTAAATCAAGCACTATTAGAAAAGCTAATAAATTTGCTTTTACACGTTTAACCGGTAGTCGGGGTAGAACAGTGGAATGCTTTATTAGACAAGCTTCTCCAAAATATTTTCGCTTAGGTGGCAGAGGTAGATGTTATATGTTGGAAACCAGGCAAGAGTTTGATATAATCATCGCGAAAAAAAATCTTTATGCATTTATTTAATGAATAAGCAAAAACGTAAAACCACATTACTCACAATTTCAGTAGTCATTTTTATGTTTGGCATGTCTTTTGCAGCAGTACCGCTTTATGATTTATTTTGTAGAGTAACAGGTTTTGGTGGCACTACACAGATATCACAAGTCGCTCCTGAAACATTTGGTGAAAGAGAGTTAAAAATATTTTTTAATGCAGATACCGCAAATGATTTACCTTGGGAATTTAACACTGAACAACGTAAAGTTGAGAGTGTCACGGGTAAAAGAAATTTGGTGTTTTTTACTGCGAAAAATACCAGCAGTGAGACCACAGTTGGTATGGCAGCTTATAATGTGGTACCAGATAAGGCAGGTAAATATTTTAGCAAAATAAAATGTTTCTGCTTTGAACGCCAAGAGCTTAAAGCTGGTGAAGCAATAAATTTTCCAGTTTCTTTTTTTATTGATCCAGCAATCGAGGATGATCCTTATTTAAAAGATGTAAAATCCATTACTTTATCTTACAGTTTTTTCAAATATCAGGATGGCAAAAAGAAACCTCTTTGAGCTTAGCTTAGCTGAATTAGGTGATTTTTTAGCAATTAAGCAAATACCTAAATTTAGAGCTAAACAAATTTTTAACTGGCTCTATCAAACTGCAGTGACAGATTTTGCCAAAATGCAAAATTTGCCTAAGGAGTTGCGTAATTTACTTGCTGAAAATTTTACTATCTCAGTGCCACAAATCAAGACACAGCAAAATTCTGAAGATGGTACAATAAAATGGCTATTTGAATTAGCTTGCGGCAAAACAGTAGAGACTGTCTATATTCCCGAGCCAAAAAGAGGCACCTTATGTATTTCATCTCAGGTAGGTTGTACCTTAAATTGTACTTTTTGCCATACAGGTACGCAATTACTGCAGAAAAATCTTACTGCTGGTGAAATTATCGGCCAAGTCTATGCGGCAAAATTAAGTTTAGCTGATTTTAAACAATCTGCTAAAAAACTTACTAATATAGTATATATGGGCATGGGTGAGCCTTTACTTAACTATGAGGAAGTAAAAAAATCAGCTTTAATGCTTATTGCTCCAGAAGTTTTTGATTTTTCTAAGCGTAAAATTACTATTTCAACTTCGGGTATTATTCCGAATATCTATAAATTAACTGCAGAAATACCTACTGAATTGGCTATTTCATTTCATGCACCCAATGATCAGTTGCGTACCGAGATTATGCCGATTAATAAAAAATACCCAATTGCGGATCTATTAGCAGCCTGTAATAATCATGCAGAGCAAACAAAACAGCTTGTGACTCTAGAATATGTCACACTTTCAGGAGTAAATGATAGTAAAGATCATGCGCTAGAATTAGCAAAATTAGTCAAAAATTTTCCAGTAAAAATTAATATAATCGTTTTTAATGCTTGGCCTGGTACCAAATATCAACGTTCTAGTAATAACAGAACCAGAGCATTTGCTGATATTTTGCAAGAAAATGGGGTGAGGGCGACGATTAGGAGGAGTAGAGGCGATGATATACTTGCCGCCTGCGGCCAACTCAAATCTGGTTTATTGTGAGTGTTTTTCAAAATAAATTTGCACAAATGCAAATATATTTTGGCAAAGCTGCCTTTTGTCAGATGATCTGCGTGTGCTCATGCACTATTTGTGCACTCCGCTACTCGACATCTGCAAAAAGCAAAAACCATCTCACACTAAACCAGATTTGTTAGGTTCCGGTGTTTGGCTAAAAATATTGGTTCAGTTAAAATAGCACTATATTAAGGATGATTTAACTTCGTGGTTAGGTAAAAATACAAGCATGATCTAGTCATTTTAGAAGTTTTAAGTGCATCTGCAAAAAGCAAAAACCATCTCACACTAAGCCAGATTTGTTAGGTTCCGCTGTTTGGTTAAAAATATTGGTTCAGTTAAAATAGCACTATATTAAGG
>CAXDRM010000044.1:0-11034 GCA_963991775.1 uncultured Rickettsiales bacterium
GTAAGCTAACCTTTTAGGAGGCAGCTGTCCACGGTAAGGCCAGCGACTGGGGTGAAGTCGTAACAAGGTAGCTGTAGGGGAACCTGCGGCTGGATTACCTCCATAAGTGTCGTTGGTTTATAAGACTTAGAGCTTGTAATACCAAAGACCAAAAACAAAATCCGCTATCCTTTAGCTTTGCTATAAGTATGCAAACGTAAACATGATTCACTTATTACACTTAAATTTCCGATTCGGATCATCTATTGCAAGATAAGTATAGAAAAAAACTGCTTACGTACGTTTAGGTACGCTGCGCATCTTTTTTCTATACTTACTCACAATATATGACCCACCTCGAAAAATTTTTTAATTTGTTGATATTTTTTTATTTTTGTCCGGTGGTATGACTAGCGTGTACGCTGCGAGCTTTTTTTAGAGAAAAATAAAAATATCTGGCCCAATCTAAGAATTTTTTAATATTTAATAAGCCGGTCCCTTAGCTTGCAAGCGCAAGTGCAGCAATGGCCGAAAGGTCGTTTGAGTCTTAACAATAATTATTATCTAACAAAAAACTATGCTGCTTTAGCCATGCAATATGCTGCTTATAATCAGGGCAGAAGCTGAAGACAAGATCCCAAAATTTTCTGCTGTGATTCATCTCTTGTAAATGACATAATTCATGAATAATTACATAATCAATGACTGCCTCACTAGTGCAGATTAATTTGTAACTAAGGCTAATATTTTTTGCTCTGCTACAACTTCCCCACTGCGCTTTAGTATTACGCACATAAATTTTATTAGGTAATAAATTAGTTTGCGCTGCTAAATTTTTGACCCGTGCAATCAAATAATTACTGGCAGCATTTTTTAAAAAAGTTTCTTTTAAAAAATTAAGCTGTTGGCCAGTAGGGAGCTGATCTTTGTAAAAACAAGTAAATTGTTGCTTAGTAAAATCTATCTGTTCGATCTTACCCGGTAAAAAATTCAGCTGATATTTTTTACCATAAAAATAAAGCTCAGCTGCTGTTAATTTAGTACTTTGAGCCTTTTGTAGTTTTTGGCTAATCCAAGCTTCTTTTTCTTTTAGTAACTTATCAACAAATCTTTTGGGAGTATATTTAGGAGCTAAAATTATTACCTCACCAGCTACAATTTTTAGAGCTATTGAGCTTTTACGTTTGGTATATTTGATGGTAAGCGGGAAATCTGACATTTCAATAATATAAAGTCTAACTAATAAATAGAAAAATATTCATTGATGATTGTTATGAATACCAGATAAATTAACTTATTTGATTAGGGATGCTCCCTAAAAGAGTCTCTAATACCCTCACCAATAAAAATCACCAAAGTCAAAATAGTAGTTAAGGTAATAAAGCTAGAAATGCTTAACCATAAAGCATGTGGATTATTTTTACCTTGTGCTAGTAATTCACCAAGTGAGGCTGAACCTGCTGGCATACCAAAACCTAAAAAATCTAAAGCTGTTAAGGACACAATTGAACCGCTCAAAATAAAAGGTAAAAAAGTAAAAGTGGCAATTAAAGCATTAGGTAAAATATGTTTTAAAATAATATTTAATTCGCTGACTCCCATGGCGCGTGCAGCAATAACATATTCAAGATTTCGGGCTTTTAAAAATTCTGCTCTTACTGGTGCTACTAAAGCATTCCAACTAAATAAAATCATAATAAATAATAACCACCAAAAATTGGGAGTAATAAAACTAGCCATAATAATTAAAATAAAGAGCATCGGTAAATTAGCCCAAATTTCAATAAAGCGCTGCATGATTAAATCAAATTTGCCGCCATAATAACCTTGTAAGGCACCTAAAAAGATACCAATGACGGAGCTACAAACAGTTAGCAAAAAACCAAAAATTAACGAGATACGTAAGCCATAAAGCAATCTAGCAAATACATCGCGGGCCTGGTCATCAGTACCTAAAATATTTTGCTTAGTTGGTGGTGAAGGAGGTGGCGTAGTTAAATGATAATTGATTGAATCAAAACTATAATTAAGTGGTGTATTAAGCATAAAACCATCAGCCTTAATTAATTTTTGCACATAAGGATCTTGATAATCTGCTTCGGTCAGAAAATCTCCGCCAAAATTTTGCTCAGTATATTTTTTGAAAATCGGGAAATAATATTCGCCCTGATATTTGACCAGGAGAGGTTTGTCATTAGAAATAAAATCTGCACAAAAAGAGATGAGGCAAATTACACTAAAAATAATGAGTGAATAAAATGCCTTGCGATTTGCTTTAAATTTTTGTGCTTTGCTAATCATCACGTAATTATTCAGACTAACGGACCTTTCGGTACAATTTGTTTTTTTGATCAATACTCAGTTCAGTTTTTACTAATCACTTTATTGAAGCTCAGCTTCAAGTCGTTATTAGAAAACTGCCCGCTTCACTTGTAAAAAAGCTACTGTACTTTTTTACTTCATTTGCCTCAAGGACCTTAACTTTTTAGGTTCTCGAGTGGCCTGGAGCGAAGTTACAGGTTGTATCGAGAGATCATAAGTGTTAAAAAGTTAAACTTCTAACTTCACTAACTGAACTTAACTCGTTAATTTTATTAAGCAAATCTTCACTAACTTTACTATCCACAGTAATTAAAGAGATAGCTTCACCAGCTTGATCACAGCTTCTGCCTAGGTGGAAATTAGCAATATTAATATTATTATCACCACAAATTTTACCTAACTCACCAATGAAACCTGGTTGGTCGGCATTTTTAATATAAAGCATATTGTTAGCAATATTTGCTTCTAAAGTTAAATGGTTAACTTCAACGATTCTTGGTTCGCCATTAAAAATTGCGCCAGCAACATGAATAGGCTCACCATCAGTCGTGATATCAATATTAATATAAGTTGCGTAATCAGCTTTTTTATCGCTTAAAATTTCAGAAATTTCGATGCCGCGATTTGCAGCAACTTTACGACAATTAACCATATTCACACCAGCTGTAACCGCTGTTAGAATTTTTTGGATTAAAATCGCACTAACTGGTTTAGTGTTTAATTTAGTAACTTTTCCTTGGTAAGAAATTTTGATATCTTTGATAGCGCTACCAGAAATTTGCCCAGCAAAACTACCTAAAATATCACCTAATTTTAAATATGGATTTAGTAATTTTGCATCTTCTGGTGAGACAGCAGGAATATTTAAAGAATTAGTTAAAACATTATCATTTAAATAATCAGCAATTTGCTCTGCTACTTGTACCGCAACATTTTCTTGTGCCTCTTTAGTTGAAGCTCCAAGATGTGGCGTACAAACTATTTTTTCATGACCAAATAGGATGTTTTCTTTAGCAGGCTCTACCTCGTAAACATCAAGGGCAGCACCAGCAATATGACCAGAATCTAAAGCATCCTTTAAAGCTGCTTCATCAACTAAACCACCACGTGCACAGTTAATTACAAAAGCACCTTTTTTCATCTTAGCTAAAGCATCTTTAGAGATAATATTTTTTGTCGAATCATTAAGCGGTACATGTAAAGTGATGAAATCTGCACTAGCAATTACCTCATCAAGTTCCATTTTAGTAACACCCAAATCTGCTGCACGTTCAGCACTTAAAAAAGGATCAAAAGCGTGGACTTTCATTTGTAAACCCAAAGCTCTTTTAGCAACAATTGCGCCAATATTACCACAGCCAATCAGTCCTAAAACTTTACCAGTTACTTCCACGCCCATAAATTTTGATTTTTCCCATTTACCAAGATGGGTAGAATTACTTGCTTGTGGAATTTGTCTAGCTGCTGCAAAAAGTAGAGCAATAGCATGTTCTGCAGTAGTAATGCTATTGCCAAAAGGAGTATTCATTACTACAGTACCATTATCAGTCGCAGCGTTTTGATCAATATTATCAACACCAATACCGGCACGACCTACAACTTTTAATTTTTTTGCAGCTGAAAAGATATCGGCAGTTACTTTAGTAGCTGATCTGATTGCAAGACCATCATATTCACCGATAATTTCTTTTAATTCTTCTGGGCTAAGACCAGTTTTTACATCAACATCAATATTATGTTTAGCAAGGATCTCCGCAGCTAAAGGAGACATTTTATCTGAAATTAATACTTTTGGCATGGCTTTTAAGTTGTAATAGTAATTAGACGCCATATTATAATATTCCGAACTTTAATTTACAAAGTCTATTGTTAAAAAATACCTCCATAATAATCATTATTTTAGCTTTGTTATTAAATGGTGGCTGTCGTAAAAAAATCACCAGACATAATTTTGTGATGCAAAATGGTGATTTCACATTAAGCTGCGCAGAGCTTGATCAAGAAATTGCCGAGCAAAGCAATAAAATTAGCAAAATTGAAAATCGTCAAAAGGTCAAAGCCGTAGAAAATACCTTAGTATTTCTTTTTGCCATTCAGACTTTTTTCACCTCATTATTCTTGGCTGATTTTTCAGATGAAGATAAAGATCAGATAGATATTTACAAAGAGCGCAAGTCTCACTTAGAGGACATTAAGACTCTGAATAATTGTGCTGAATAATTTTAAAAAGCAAGGTAGAAAAAAGAATTCGGAGGTGTATTTAGAGCGAGATGCCACAGAATTTTATCAACTACTATTTGATAAAATTCGAGGACTGCCTGAGCGATTAAATATATCTCCGAATTCTTCAAAAGCTGTCATTTAGTATTACAAAGTACGAAACTTTGAAACACCATCTAAGGTTACATCAAAAACCATCATATAGCCCTCATCCAGATTATTAAGATTTACTGGGATTAATTCTGAGGTAACTAGCTGTCTTGAGAAAGGGTCTAATTCTAAAAAAGTATCATCAAGATAATTATAAGAATTACTTGGGAAATACATTCTAGTGACAGTTTTTGCAAATTCATTATGGCTAACGGCAATATTAATATGTGGGGCAATTTTAGGTAAGCTAGTTTGAGCAGTATCATAGCCTGGCAATATAGTGATAAAGCCAAAATTACCTAAATTATCAGTAGTAGCTGTACCAGTTTGCATAAAATATTTATCTTCATTGGTACCATATGCATCATTATGCCATAGGTTAATTTTGGCTCCTGCTACTGGCGTACAATTTACATCATGAATTTGTCCAGTCACATAAATAATATCACCTGAGGCTAGACGTGGAGTTTTAGTTTTACGTCTTAAATTATTAGAAAGTAAAAACTCATCGGGCTTGTTTTGAATTGCTGTAGTTTTTAATTTGGGTGTAACTGGGCAGCTAAGCTGGCTTTGTAAATTTAGTGAGGCGCTATTAAATTGAGCATAAACCACTTTAGCTTGTGGTTCTAGATTCTTAGGTAGCTTTCTGCTTAAATTGGTTTCTGCAATGACAGGTTTTTTGGGTTCAAGAGGTTTGCTTTGAATATGATCTAAATTAAGCGGATCTTCATCTAAAGAATTAAGATATTCAGTTAAAGCAAAATCATCTGCATAATCAGGAAAACTATAAACTTCTTTATTAAGACGATGTTTTTTCTTTAAAGCTTTTTTATATTTATAGCGCCAATCTTCATAATTATAGATAGTAGTGCGATCCTTATTTTCAGGGATTAGTATATCTTTAGCAAAGCCTTTGCTACAAAGTAAACTAGTGATTACCAAGAATGTTAGACTTAGCTTATTAAACAATTTAATCTCTTTTATTTTTAAAAAACTCTTTCATGAAAGCAGCTATTTCATCTGCCATAAAACCATCATAATATTCTATCTTGTGATGACAAGATTTTGTTGCAAAAAAATTAATATTACTAATCACAGCACCATATTTTGGTTCAGCTACACCAAAATATAATCTGCGCAAGCGAGCCAGAGCAATAGCGGCGGTGCACATAGCACAAGGTTCAACTGTCACATATAGATCGCAATTTGCTAAATATTTATTTTGTAATTTCTGGGTAGCATTTCTAATTACTTGCATTTCTGCATGTGCGGTTGGATCGGAAAGTTGCTGGCACTGATTAGTGCTTTGACTGACAATTTTTTGAGTTTTACTATCTACGATAAGGGCAGCGATTGGAACTTCAGCTGGATCTGCTTGTTGTGCTAAAGCAAAAGCCTGGGCCATAAAATCAGAAGCTTGCATTATCTGTGCTACCTAAGAAAAGAAACAACCTGTCTTACTCCTTTAACCCGACTAGCAATTTGTGCTGCTTTTCTTACCTCTTTTTTACTATCCACATCACCAAGCAAGTAAACTTGTCGATCATAAGTTTCGACATTGATATTTAAAGCTTTAACTTGTTGATTAAGTATCAGTCGAGATTTTACTTGGAAAGCAATAAGTTGATCACGTAAATAGTTACGTTTTTTGGAAGTTTTATCAGTTTCATCCATTAATTCTTTAACGCCTTTAATCTTCCAGATTTTTTCTTTCAGCGCATAAAAATCACCTGATTTGCTGATACGGCCAGTTAGTAAAACTCTGCCTTGGAAAGTTTGATGGTCAATGAAATCTTTTTTGTTTTTATGTTTTTTGATAAGCTGGCGCACTTTAAGATTAATTTGCGTGTCGCTTACCGTGTCAGAAACTTCTTTATTATGTGTGGCATAATAAGCTCCAGAGAAGCTAGCAATAGCCACAGTCTCAATACAAGAGCTTAATAAAAAAGGTAATAATAAAATCGCGAATTTTCTCATAATAAAAAAAATATGCATATCAGCATAAAACTCTCATCCCAAAAAGCAATCTCATCTTGGTCGGTAAGAAATTTTTTCTAAATAAAGACCATGTGCCGGAGCAGTTTGACCAGCTTTAGTACGATCTTGTGCTGCGAAAATTTTTGTGATTAATTCTGGTTGCGCTTTAGGATCTTGAGCGATTTCTACTAAGGTACCTACCATAATACGAATTTGATTATATAAAAATGATTCAGCTGCAAAATTTATAGTAATGACTTCGCCAGTTTTGCTTATCGAGATTTTATCGATTTGGCGTAGCGGATTAATAGTTTTTTTATCTTGGGTCATAAAGCTAGTAAAATCATGCTGGCCCAACAATAATTTACTAGCCTGGCGCATTTTATTTAAATCAATAGGCTGAATTTGATGCCATGCTCGTTTATATAATAAGGGTGATGGTGCGTTACGATTTAAAATAAGATATTTATAATTTTTATATTTTGCCCCATAACGCGCATGAAAATCTACATTGGTTAAATTAGCTTTAACAATTTTTACTGCCTCAGCTTTAAGATGAAAATTTAATCCGCAAGTTAGGGTGTAAGCATCATATTTTTTGGGCAGATCAAAATGAATGATCTGGCCACGTGCATGCACTCCAGCATCGGTACGGCTGGCACAGCTGATTTTACTCGCTACTCCTGAGAAAGCCAATATTGCTTGTTCAACTGCTTTAGCAACTGTGCTTAATTCTCCTTGTATTTGGCAACCATGATAGTTACTACCATCATATTCTAGCGTTGCTTTATATCTATATAGTTTATTCATGATTAACTGATAATGCTCAAGAAGAGTGGGAGGTGCTTAGAGCGAGATTCCACAGAATTTTAGCAACTATCTTTGATAAAATTCGAGGACTGCCTGAGCGATTAAGTATCTCCCACTCTTCTTGAAGATTATGCTTTTGCTACAAAATAAGGATTTAAAAAATCATTCTTAGCACCATAGAATAATTTATTATCTTCCAAATCAACCACCTTACCTCCAGCTGCATGCACAATTGCATCACCAGCTGCACTATCCCATTGCATCGTATCACCAAAATAAGGGTAAAGCTGTGCTTCCCCACTCGCAATTTTACAAAATTTTATTGCGCTAGAAATTACCGAAATTTGAGCTGTATCATATTTTTTAATATAATCGGCAAATTCGATATTATTTTTCATGCGACCACTAGAAAGTATATGTAACGCCTGATTTTGTTTTTTGACTTTAATAGGGATGATTTGACCAGTAGCACGTCTTAAAGCTGCTCCTTCATTATTGTTAAAATAGGTGCGTTTCTCAAAGGGCACATGAATAAAACCAAATTCAGGACGATTATTTTTAATTTTAGCTAAGCAAATAGCAAAATCTTGATGCTTTTTGATAAAGGATGAAGTGCCATCTAAAGGATCTAAAAGCCAAAATTCTGGATGTTTGGCAGCTTTGAGATTATCATGTTTTGCAGATTCCTCAGAGACAATTGGCAGATCAGAAATTTTTTTAAGACCAGCTTTAATCAAGCCATCTGCAGCAAAATCAGCATTAGTAACAGGGCTATTATCCATTTTACTGGTGACTTCTAAATTTTGTACAAAATAATCAAGCAGTAAATTGCCTGCCTCATCTAATATTTTTATGATTTGATTTTGTAGTTCTAAATCCATCTTTGAACTGTTAAAACACTGGAAAATTCAGTAAATTTTGCTATAAAATTGCGACGCTTTTCATTTATAGGATAGATTTTTTTGCAATGCAATTAATTAGAAAATGTAATTTTAATCGTAGTGAAATTAAGCAGGCTGTGCTGGCCTTGGGTAATTTTGAAGGATTACATTTAGGGCATCAAGCCCTATTAGAAGAAACACGTAAACATGCAAAACAGCTGGGTGTACCAGCTGCAGTGATGACTTTTGAACCGCACCCGCTCACTTTATTGCGTAAACAAAAACAGGTTAAAATTTTTAGTTTAAGTGCCAAGATTAAGTTTATCAAAGAGCAGGGCATTGATATTTTATATTTGTTAAATTTTAACCAAGAATTAGCCAATTTAACAGCGACAGAATTTTTAGAAAAAATCTTATTAGCACAATTAGAGATTAAAAAAATTGTAGTTGGTCATGATTTTATTTTTGGTAAAAATCGTACAGGTAATGCAGAATTTTTAGCTCAGGCTGCAGAGGAATATGGCTTTGCTTTTACGCAAATAAAGCCACATAAATTAGCAGCAACTGATTTAATCTATTCTTCTACCGCAATTAGAGAGGCGCTTAATAATGCAGATCTAAATTTAGTAAAGCAGCTTTTAGGTAAAAATTACTTTATCTCAGGGCGCGTGATAAAAGGTCAGCAATTAGCTAGAGATTTAGGATATCCTACTGCGAATATAGCTTTGGGTGATTTATACCGACCAAAATTTGGGGTCTATGCTGCAAAGATTACAGTAGGAGAAAAAATTTATCAGGCAGTTGCTAATCTTGGTATTAAACCAACTTTTGCTAATGAAGAACCTTTATTAGAAGTGCATTTATTTGATTTTGCGGGTGAGCTTTATGGACAAAAAATCAAAGTTGAACTGTTAAAATATTTGCGTGCAGAACAAAAATTTGGCGATATGATGATGCTTACTAAACAAATTGCGCAGGATGTTAAAGATGCTCAAAAATTTTTTCACGGCTAAAAATTTTCTACCAAAAAATACTCACCTTTTTAACCAAGCAGTGATAATCGTATTATTGGTTATTATAGCTGATTTATTAAGCAAAGTTTTGATCTTTAGCTATTTAGCTGATCATGGCTTATATCAGGTTGAGATCACAGGTTTTTTTAATATAGTTAGAGTATATAATACTGGCGTAAGTTTTGGTATGTTTGATGGTTTAGCTTATGGCAAACATTTAATTTCTATAGTTGCGTTACTAATTGTTGCTTACTTATATCATTGGCTCTGCACGATAGAGGATAAATTTTTGACCTATGCACTTAGTTTTGTGATTGGTGGAGCTTTTGGTAATACTATAGATCGTTTATTAAATGGCTCAGTTGCTGATTTTTTAGATTTTCATTTTTTTAATTATCATTGGCCCGCTTTTAATGTAGCAGATAGTATGATTACTATAGGAGCATTTATGATTATTTATGATGAGTTTTTTCGTAAAAAGAACAAAGGTTAATATGCGCATTATCTTATTATTTAGCTTGTTATTATGTGTGTCTTGCAAATATCACAAGCCGCTTGAACAGCACCAATTATTAGTGCCAGAATTTGTGCAAGAAGATTACCCCGAATTATATGAAGTGTTTCAAGATGAAGCAAAAAAATCTAAGAAAAAATAATCACTTATTGCGAAACTTTAATTTGACCCAACTAATAATTTATTATTAAATAATCAAAAATTACGAAAGGTATAAATATGAAAAAAGCACTATTACTTACATTATCAGCATTTTTGTTTTTTACAGCATGTGCAAAAAAAGAGCCTAGTTTGCAAGAGCAATCAGGTATTAATTTACCAGATTGGATTTTAGATCCTTATGTTGAGGGTAAAATTGCTGCAGTTGGTATTGCACCAAAAAGCAAAGGTGGTTTTCAATTTCAGATTCCTCAAGCTGAGGCAGATGCACGTGCAAATATTGCGGCTCAATTAAACACTGAAGTATCGCGTTTAACTAAAAATGCTTTGCGTGCGGCGCGTATTGCTGAGCAAGAAGAGGTCGAAAATGTTTTTTCACAAGTAACTAAAAATCTTATCAAGAAGGTTCCTTTAAGAGGTGCTCGCAGAATTAATATTTACGTTGATCCTGATAAGGGTGATTTATATGTACATATGGCTTTAGATAATGAAATGATTTTAACTCATTTTGAAAAAAGCCAAGATGTATATGCACAAGCTTTGAAAAATGCTTCTTTATCAAGAAAATCTTTGGATAATGCTCAAGATGCAGTTAAAGAACTTTATGATGAGTTAGATAAAGAGTTACAGTAATGACTAGATTTATTGCGGCTATTATTGCATTAATTTTTTCTGTATCTTGTACCAGCAAGATAGATGAGGCTCGTCAGAAAAGAGCTGCTTATGATAAAAAAGTTAAGCAGACTGAGAAAAATTTTGATAAATTATATAATGAATTAGAGGGAGACATAAAATGAACAAATTAGCCATTAGTTTTTTACTAATTTTACTTACTGCATGTGCTAGTAATAATTATGTGCAGACTTCACAAATTGATTCAGATTATCTTACCGAGCCTGGCTTTGTTGAGGAGGGGCAGTTCTTAGATTCTCGTGAAATTATCACTGATATAATCTCAAACTAATTTTTATAGCGAAAGATTAAATTACATGAGTTGTTTTGTTATGTA
>CAXDRM010000045.1:0-11017 GCA_963991775.1 uncultured Rickettsiales bacterium
ACCGTAGTTACGGTCGAGTAATTTTATGTAGTAATTTTTTTAATTTATAAGCTGCAAAATGATAAATAGCCCTTACCTTTAGTGTGCAGATCATCTATTGCGATTTTCTTAAAAAAAATCTCTCACGTACATCTGGTCACGCTACCGGACAAAAGTTTTATTTTATGCCAATAGTACTTAATCCGGCTCTTGAGTGAACCTAAGCAAAGCGAAGGTTTGTACCGAAAGATCCTTTAGATGTTAATGTTTAACTATTCAGCTTCTTTGGCCCCTCGGTAAAATTCTCGGCTAAGGCCGAGAATCACTCGGGAACCTAAGTTTTCAACTTGATGTTTTTTTATTTTTGTCCGGTAGTATGACATTTGGGTACGCATCAAGCTTTTTTTTAAGAAAATCACAATATCTGGCCCAATCTGCAAAATTTTTTGGTGGTCTGATAGTTTTGGTTCTTAGTTTTTTCGTTCTGTTCAATCTGAAGTACGCTGCGCATCTTTTTTCTGCCCTTACTCACAATATATGACCCACCTCAAAAAATTTTGTTGTTATAATTTTATAGGTTCCTAAGCTTGCAAAAGATAGTTCAGTAATGGCCGAAAGGGTCTCTTAAGTTCTGTAAGTTATTCTTTTATGATATGGTACAGCCCGGACTATTATTAGGGTTTTCCCCCATATATTTTTTTACAAATGCTTCTCTACCATTTTCAGTCAGAAATTCAGCTCTACTTTTTTGTTTTTGTTCTATCACATTGTGAGATCCATATATTATATCAGCAGTACCTAAAGATTCTAAAATTTGTATATCTTGCTCAGCTTTTTGTCGCGATGTATTTACTTCATTCTTTTCGCAATCTTTTAAATAGAGTCTTGCTAAAACAGCACTGGCAAGTGATGTTGCAAGAATTCCACCAGAATTTAAATAATCTAAATCAAAAAACTGTTTAGCTATCATTGCAGAGGCCATAGCTCCTACAGCTAATAGATTTGATGTAGTAATATATGAATTATAGGAATTGTTAATGTTTTGTTCATTTATTTTTTGTTCTTCTTTGATCTTTTCTATATCTTTATTTTTGTTTGGCATAGTAGTTACCTCATTTATAAATTTGCGACATTATATCATAAAAATAGCAATGCTGCAAAGAGAATTATTGAGGTGCGATATCTATAACTTGTGCTTCAGCTATATTTTCACCAAATTGCTGAGATCTTCTCTCTATAACTGCTTGTGCGTAGGAGATATTATTTTGAGGTAATGCTCTTACTTCAGCTTCAGGTATCTCTCTAGCTGCTTGCTGTTTTTGTTGATATTCATAATGATCATAACCTAAAGCTATGCCACTAGCAGTAAGAGCCGCTATGCTTGAATATTCCAAAAAAGACGTAACATTTGATGAGCTGCTTGTTAAATAATCAAATGCTAAATTTGTAGCTAATATAATGGTCGCAAAACAAAATATGCTATAATGTAGAGATGATTGTTCTTCATGCTTGATATAATCTCTGGCACTGATTTCCTCAGATTTAACTGCTTCTGGGATTTCTTCTCTGATGTTATTACTCATAGTTTTGATGTTTTTGGCGATATTATAACATAGTATCGCTTTGCGAGCAAGATCTGCTTCGTAAGCTAAGTAGTTAAACTAATTATCTACCTAATCCTCCAGGATTATTTTTCTCTTTAGCAATTTTGTTTCTATAATCTTCTCTAGCTTCTTCTACACCAATAAATCTTTCTACTTCTTGTTCTCTATATAATTCAGCATCAGGCTCATTATCTAAAGATTTTAAATCTTGTTGATGTTTATAATATTCATGGATACAACCAGCTGCACCTATAGCTATAAATGAAGCACCAATAGCATAGCTATAATTTTGAAATTCTTGTCCTATGCCGGTAAAAATAATACCTAAGGCTGGAATAAAGCAGCATGTAACATAAAAAAAAGATCTATAGTCAGATTCTTCTTGCAATTTTGTTGGTGCTTCATATTCATTAAGAGCTGTAACAGCTTCAGTATCTGCTATAATTTCTCCTCGAAAGCTAGTATCTATTGGTAGTGCTTTAGCTGTTGGATTAAATTGCTCTGTATCTTCAGCTATAACTCTTACTTCAGCAAAATCAGATGTTTTTGGTGGTCGACTCATCTATCTTGCTCGATAAGGCTTAAGATCTAATTCAGGAATTAACACATCTTTAGGTGCTTTGCCTGATTCATAAAATACATCAATAGGAATACCACCGCGTGGATACCATAAGCCAGCAATTCTTAACCATTTTGGTTTGGCAAGTTTAATTAAATCTTTAGCGATTTGAATAGTACAATCTTCGTGGAATGCGCCATGATTACGATATGAAAATAAGTAAAGCTTTAAAGCTTTGCTCTCAATTAGAGATTTTCCTGGAATATAATCAATTAAAATATGAGCAAAATCTGGTTGGCCAGTAACCGGGCAAATAGAAGTAAATTCAGGGCAGGTGAATCTAGCTACATAATTTGTATCAGGATGAGGATTAGCTACAGCCTCTAAAATTTTTAGTTCAGGTTCTGTAGGAATATTTGTTTGTTTACCGAGATTTTTCAGAGTCATAGTCACTTTTAATTATTGAATACATTAGAATATCGTAATATTTGCCATTATGACGACGATATTGCTTTAAGGTGCCATCTAATTTGAAACCTGCTTTTTCCAAAACTTTAATAGAGCCAATATTTTCTGCAATAGTTGAAGCTTGGATACGATTAATATTTAGTTGATCAAAACAAAATTCTAACACTTTGGTCATGGCTAAGCTGGTGATACCTTGCTGCCATTTGCTGGAGCATAAATCATAGCTTATTTCTGCACGATTATTAACTAAATTTATGTCATGTAAGCCAATCGAGCCGCACATCACATCATCAATAGTAATGGCCCAATAGATACCATGATTTTTGTAGAAAAGATCTATCCAATAGATAATTTCATCTTCTGCATCCTTAGGATCAACAGGTATATAAGACAGAATATATTTTTTTACTTCAGCTTTAGAAATATAATTGAAAAAATCAGCAGCATCAGAAAAACGTTGCTCACGTAACACTAATTTATCGTTAATTTTTAAAGTTGGAAATTCTTCAGTTAAAGCCATAATTAGTTGTTTTGATATTTTATTGGGTCACTAATATTATTTTCTGCAAAACCTTTTTGACGATAATAGCAAGAGTCACACACGCCGCAAGCTATACCATTTTCGTCAGGATTATAACAGCTATGTGTGATACTATAATCTACACCTAATTCAAGACCTTTTTTGATAATATCTGCCTTACTTAAATTAATTAGCGGTGTATGAATTTTTAGCTGTTGCTCTAGGCCAATTTTGGTGCCGATATTGATCATCTCTTGAAAGGCTGTTATAAATTCAGGTCGACAATCTGGATAGCCACTATAATCAACTGCATTAGCACCGATAAATATATCAGTAACTGTATGGCTTTCAGCTAAAGCTGTAGCATAGCTTAAAAAGATAATGTTACGGGCTGGCACATAGGTAGTAGGGATGTTACTAGTTTCTTGAGGATTATAATCAGGTACAGCTAACTTATCAGTTAAGGCTGAATTAAGAAAAACCCCAGTTTCAAGATTAATGATTTTATGTTCGTTAATTTTAAAAAAATCCGCAACAGCTTGAGCTTGTTTAAGCTCAACTGAATGTTTCTGACCATAAGCAAAACTAAGTGCTATAAGCTCAAAGCCTTGATCTTTAGCTAAGGCTGCAACTGTTGCTGAATCTAAGCCACCACTTAAGAGAATAATTGCTTGTTTCATTCTACATTAATAATTTTATGTTGTTGTAAGCTTAAAATATAGCCATGTTTTAAAGCTAGCTCTTTAGCAAATTCAAGATTTTGCTGATTTTGCTCAGGATTATATTCATCCATTGGCTGTATATAAATATTTTTGTGCCAATTAAGCTCAGGCACATAATTATAGTTTTGCTTATTCTTACTCACAATAAATTTAAGCGCATCTACATAATCTAATAATTCTTGGCTTAGCTGATATTGTTGCTTAACTTGTTTGGGTGAGCACATAATATAAACTTCTTTTGGTAACTCAGCTTTGATAGTACCATTTGTTTCAATTTGTACTTGGAAATTTTGTGCAATTAATTTACTGCAGATTTGCTTTAAAGGTTGGCGTAATGGTTCGCCGCCAGTAATAACAACTAGCTTAATAGTTTTGCCTGCTAATTTAGTAATCTCTGCTAAAATTTGTTGAATATTTTGCGTGCTATATTTGTCAAATTCAGTATCGCAAAAATAGCATTTTAGATTGCAGCCACCAAGGCGTAAAAAGATAGCAGGGTGGCCGGCAAAAAATCCTTCACCTTGGATGGTTTTAAAAATCTTCACTACTTCTAGCTCATCACCATTACCCTTAATTAAGGGGGCGATTTTATTTTTGCCAAACATCAGAAGCTTTATTTTGATTTAAGATATGAGTTAAGCTCATTCTCACGATAAAAATCGATCATTTTATCAGCGTTTTTTTCAGTCTCACCCATAATGGTCAGAATATTTTTGCTGATTTGGAAGCTTAATTCTTGCATCTCAGGTATAACATGTTTTGCGCCAATTTTTTTGAGCTCTTGATAATGATCAGTATCCATGGCTCTTACTATCAATGGAGTATTCGGAAAATGTTTTACCATTAATTTAGCAGCTTTCTCAATTTCTTTCAGATCATTAAAACATAGAATTACTGCAGCAGCTGATTCTGGATTTAATGATTTTAAAAATTTTAATTCAGTAATTTCACCATAATAAATAGGTATGCGTTTTTTAAAGAATTTTTTTACTAAATTAGTGTCACGTTCAATCGCAATATATTTTATGCCTTCATTATCTAAAATGCGTGATACTGTTCTGCCAACTCGACCATAGCCTGCAATAATGACCTGATTATGTGCAAATGGAATAGGGTCATCATTTTTATTATGATCTTTAACTGAAAGTTTATTTTCAATTTTTTGCCCCATACTGGCAAGTAGAGGCGAAAGCGCCATTGATAAACCAACTACAATTGAAAGATTTTGAAACATCAACTCATCCATAATTGAGTTTTGTTTGGCCATTTCAAAAAGTACAAAAGCAAATTCTCCAGCTTGAGAAATTAATAATCCAGTATTGATGCTTGTGGAAAGCTTTTGTTTAAAAATTAAGCAGAGCATGATGACAATGATTGCTTTAATAAAAATCAGCGCCATTGCCATAATAAAAATATTAGAAAAATTACTAATAATTAAGCGTAGATCAAATTGCATTCCTACTTCAGTAATAAAAAAGAAGCCTAGAAATAATCCTTTAAATGGCTCAATAGCAGATTTAACTTGATGTTGAAATTCTGTTTCAGCAATCATTACACCAGCCATAAATGCACCTAGTGCCAAAGATAGACCTAAATGATTAGTGATCCAAGCAGCACTTAAAACAATAAGTAAGGAAGTAGCAATAAAAAGATCATCATGTTTAGAAGATACAATCACGTGAAAAGCTGGGCTGAGTAAATATCTACCGAATAAAATAATCACTGCCAGTGCTAAGAATGATTTTACTCCAATAGACAGCATAGTGCTGAAAAAGTTGAAATCTTGGCCTTGGCTAAGTAAGGGGATTAAAATAAATAAAGGCACTACCGCTAAATCTTGAAAAAGCAACATGGAAAGGGTTGATTTTCCTGCAGTGGTATTTGCTTGGTGAGTTTCTGCTAGAACTTTTAAAACAATGGCCGTTGAAGAAAGTGAAAGGCTGGTTGAGATAACCAAAGCAAGCATAAAATTATTAGTAATGCCGTAAGTAATGATACCAAATATGATTGAGGTCACAAAAAACTGAGCCGTACCTAAGCCAAAAATCAGCTTTTTCATTTGCATTAGACGCTCTAAGGTAAGCTCTAAACCAATAGTGAATAATAGAAATACTACGCCAAATTCTGCTAATGATTTGGTTACATCATTATAGCCTGCTAATTGTAAACCATATGGTCCGATAATTGCACCAGCGGCAATATAACCAATAACAGGGCTAAGCCTAAGTTTTTTGAAGAGCAAAACAACTCCAATGGCAAAGATTAAAATTGTGAGTACATCGGGTAAAATTTGGTGATCATGCAGACTATGACTTGATGATTTGCCTAAAAAAAGTTGAATTTTTTCCCACAAATTTAATTCCATTTTTTAATCAAATTTTTAGTTATCAGAGTTAATTCCTGCTGTGCCTTATTTTTTGTTAAAATAAAAGGCATGTTTTCATCTGCAGAACGAGCTATATCTTCATGAATAGATAATTTTCCCAAATAAGGAATTTCCTCTTTCGCGGCGAATTTTGTAACATTCTTGCTTGCAAGTAAAGATAAATTTTCAATGATTCCTAAAATATTAATCTGCATTTTTTTAAGCATATCCACAGAGCGTCCTACATCTAACAAAGAAATTTGTTGAGCCGAGCTAATCATGATAGCGCCATGAATATCATAATTTTTAAGTAGGGTAATATAGATATCTCCAGTACCTGGTGGCATATCAATGATTAGATAATCCAAGTCAGACCAGGCAGTATTATTGATTAAATTGCTTAAAGCTTTAGAAATCATTGGGCCGCGCCAGATCAAAGCTTGCTCTTCTGGCATCAAAGCACCCATCGAATTATATTGCAGACCATGTGCGATTAAAGGCTGCATCAAATTATCTTTGATTTTGGGCTCGATCTGTTGATTACCAAGTAAAAAATTAACCGAAGGTCCGTAAATATCTGCATCAACTAGGCCTACCTTATATTTTTGTTCTTTAAGGCTAAGTGCTAAATTAACAGCAATAGTTGATTTACCTACACCTCCTTTAGCAGAGCACACTAAAACCAGCTTAGGTTTTTTAACTTCAGTTTTATGATGATGGATAAGAATTTTTACTTTTTGATCAGGGTAATTTTCTTGTAAGAGCTTTGTAAGAGCTTGTTGAATTTCTAGGTTAGTTTTCTGTGCAGCTTGCTCACTTGCAATAGTTACAAAAATTTCATCATTATCTAATTTGAGCTCATAGCTTAGTTTATATAGCTCCGTATATTTATGTTGCTTGAGGAGTTTTTTTATTTTGGCTTTGAGGTTGAAATTTTTCATCAGAAATATTATTTATTTTTCGTCTGAATTTATAAAGTAAATATATGTATTGGAAAAGAATTATCACAGCTTTTGATAACCCTTGGGGCGATGAGCCACAAAATTCTGGTAATAATCCTAAAGCAAATAAACCAAAAGCAGCAAAACCTGCAGCAAATAATCAAATTAATATTGAAGAAATTTTTAAAAAATATAAAGACCGTGTTAATGGCAGTGGTGGTGGAGATAATCAAAATCCACAATTTCCTTCTTTTGGTTCTTTAAAAAATTCGTTAGTTATTTTTCTAGCTGTTATTTTATTTTGGCTTTTTTCAGGTATCTACACAGTGCAGCCAGATGAACAAGCATTAGTATTAAGATTTGGAAAATATCACCGTACAGCTGGTCCAGGTTTGCATTATCATTTGCCAGCTCCTGTTGAAAAGAAAATCAAAGTTAAAGTTACTAAAATTAATTCTGAAGAAATAGGTTACAGATCAGCAGCTAATAGTTCTGTATCAAAAACTGAAGAAAGCCTAATGCTTACCGGTGATGAAAATATTGTTGATATTCATTTTGAAGTGCAATGGCGTATTGGTGATGCTTATGATTTTGTTTTTAATGTACGTAATGTGCGTGAAGGTGATACAGTTAAAAGTGCAGCAGAAAGCGCGATGCGTGAAGTTATTGGCCGTACCAAGATAGCTCTTGCTCTTGCTGAAGGTAGAGATTCTATCGAAGAAGAAACTAAAGATTTACTGCAAAAAATTCTTGATTCATATCAAGCTGGTGTTGAGATTGTAAGATTACAATTGTTGCAAGTTGATCCACCAGCACAAGTAATTGATGCTTTTCGTGATGTGCAAACTGCTAAATTAGATAAAGAAAAAACCATCAATCAGGCTGAATCATATCGTAATGATGTAATCCCGCGTGCTCGTGGTGAGGCGCAAAAAATTCTGGAGGAAGCTTTGGCTTACCAAAATAGAGTCGTGGCAGAAGCAACTGGTCAGGCAGAAAGATTTAATAAAATTTATCGTGAATATAGTAGAGCGCCAGATGTTACTAGAAAAAGACTTTATCTAGAAACAATGGAAGAAATTTTCAAAAATGCGCAATTAACTATTGTGGATGGTAAATCAGCAACTAACGGTGTAGTACCGTATCTGCCTTTAAAAGAATTTAATAAAGTAGGTAAATAATGTCTAAAAAAATCTTTTTAATTATACCCTTATTGCTTGGCTTATTCGTAGTTAGCCAATCATTTTATATTTTAAATCAAACAGAACAAAGTGTTGAGTTGCGCTTTGGTAAAGCGGTTGATAAGCAAACTTCACCAGGTTTAAAATTTAAAGCACCTTTTATTGATGAAGTAAAATTTTTTGATAATCGTGTTTTAGATCTTAATGCAGAACCGCGTGAGGTGATAGCATCGGACCGTAAACGTCTTATTGTTGATGCTTTTGCTAAATATAAGATTATTGATTCTTTAAAATTTTACCAAACAACTCGAAGTGAATTATTAGCACGTAACAAGCTTAATTCGATTTTAGAATCAAGTATGCGTCAAGTTTTAGGTTCGATACCTCTTAATGCTTTATTGCTTGCTGGTGACCGTGATAAAGCGATGAGTGATATAAGAGATATTGTTAATGAAAAAGCTGCAAGTTTTGGTATCGAAGTGATTGATGTAAGAATCATGCGTACTGATTTACCGCGTGAAAATAGCGCGGCAATTTATCGTCGGATGCAAACTGAACGTGAAAGAGAAGCTAAAGAATTTAGAGCTGAAGGTTTTGAAGAAGCTAATAAAATTACTGCAAAAGCTGATCGTGAAAAAGTAGAGATTTTAGCTGATTCTCGTAAAGAAGCAGAAATTATTCGCGGTGTGGCAGATGCTGAAGCGACTAAAATTTACGCTCGTGCTTTTGGTAGAGATTCTAGTTTTTTTGAATTTTACCGTAGTTTAGAATCTTACAAAAGCTCTTTAGCAGATGAAGATACTAATATTTTAATTTCTCCAGATAGTAGATATTTTAAATATTTAAATAATATATATAAGTAAAAGAGGTTTACATGCGTCAATTATTAGCTGTTATTTTATTGGTTTTTGCTTTTTCTAGTAATGTTCAGGCTGATGAGTTGGATGTTTGTTCCTTTGGTTATCCTTCATTTTCTAATATAGTTAAAAGATTAACTCCAACGGTGGTAAATATATCGACCACACAAACTATCGTTAATAAAAATCCTTTCCAGGATGCTTTTCCAAATTTACCTAAAAACTCACCTTTCGAATTTTTCTTTAAAGAATTTTTAGATGATAGTTTTGGTGGCAATGCTCAGAAAGAAACAGTTACTTCTTTGGGATCAGGTTTTATTATTTCTGAAGATGGCTATATCGTTACTAATAATCATGTAATTGAAAAAGCTGATATCATTGATGTTAAGTTAAATGATGGTTTAGTAGAGCGTGCTAAAGTGATTGGTCGTGATCCACGTTCTGATATTGCACTTTTAAAAATCGAATCTGATAAAAAATTACCTTTTGTTGAATTTGGTAGCTCTGAATATGCTGATGTAGGTGATTGGGTGATAGCTATAGGTAATCCTTTTGGTTTAGGTGGCACAGTTACTGCAGGTATTATTTCTGCGCGCGGGCGCAATATTAGTGATGGCAGCAATACAGATTTTATTCAAACAGATGCGGCGATCAATAGAGGTAATTCTGGTGGACCTTTATTTGATACTGATGGTCGCTTAATTGGTATCAATACAGCGATTTTTTCTACAAATAGTGGGGGTAGTATAGGTATAGGCTTTACTATTCCATCTGATACAGCTTTGCCAATTATTGAGCAGCTGAAAGATAAGGGCGAGGTAGTAAGAGGTTGGTTAGGTGTAAATATTCAGATTGTTACACCAGCTATGGCTGAAGCTCTTAATTTAAAAAATAATCAAGGTGCATATGTAACTTCTGTAGTGTCAGCTAGCCCAGCTGAGAAAGCGGGCATTTTAGCAGATGATATTATTATTGGTTTTGCTGATGAGGCTATAGTTGATATGTATGATTTGCCACGGATTGTAGCGGCAACTAAAATTGGCACTCAGGTGAGAGTTAAGATTTTGCGCAATGAGCAGGGTAGTTTTAAAGAAAAAATTCTTAATGCTAAAATTGCAGAGTTGGTTGAGCAAGCAGAGGAAGAGCAAAGTTCTGAAGCAAATGAGCCTAAATCTGAAGAATTTCTTGGTTTAAAACTTTCAAATATCACGCAAGAGTTAAAAGATAAATATAATGCTAATTCAGGCGTTGTTGTAGTGGGCTTTGTAGCAGATTCTTTAGCAGAGATTTCTGGTATTAGGTCAGGAGATATCATTAATAAAGTTAATCAAGTTTCTGTGAAAAATTTTGCTGAGTTTAAAGCTTTAGTTGATGAGCAGAAAAAACTTGGTAGAAGAAATATCCTGCTTTCACTCGCACGTGGTGCTAACACTAATATTATTATCACTGTAAATATTGAGTAAAGCTAATCATATAGGATAACGGCCCTTCGGTACACGCCTGCGGCGCACTCAGGAACCTAAAGGGTTAAGCCGGTTCTCGAGTGGCGCTAATAAAATGAGCGTTGTACCGAGAGATCCTTTAGTTATTAATAAAAATTACTCAGACTCAAGCGGCCCGTTCGGCTATTGCTGCGCTGTGCTTGCAAGCTCAGGGTCCTAAAGGGTTAAGCCGGTTCTCGAGTGGCGCGAATAAAATGAGCGTTGTACCGAGAGATCCTTTAGTTATTAATAAAAATTACTCAGACTCAAGCGGCCCTTCGGTACAATTTCTCACTACGTTCGAAATCACTCAGGAACCTAGAGTATTAAAACCGATTCT
>CAXDRM010000046.1:0-10920 GCA_963991775.1 uncultured Rickettsiales bacterium
TAGTACTTGCAATCTGCCATATTCTTAAATATGATGGCGCAGCTAAATAATAAAATATTTTAACTCAAATTCTCAGCAAAAAATGCATAGCTATAGAACTCATCATTGTAATGAACTAAATTTAGACCATGTTGGTAACCAAGTAAAAATTTCAGGCTGGGTTAATGCTAAACGTGATCATGGTGAATTATTATTTTTAGATGTACGTGATCATTATGGTATTACCCAATGTGTCATTGACTCAAGTAAATCTCAAAATATTGCTGCTTTTGCAAAAATTAAATTAGAGTCGGTTGTTACTATTACTGGAGCAGTAGTGGCTAGAAGCAAAGAAACTATCAATGAAAATCTAGCAACTGGTACTATCGAGATTGCAATAGCTGAATTACATATTGAAAGTGCAGCTGAGCAAATTCCTTTCCAAATTGCCGATGAAAATACTAACTATCCTGAAGATTTGCGTCTTAAATATCGCTTCTTAGATTTACGTCGTAAACAGATGCAGGATAATATCATTTTGCGCAGTAAAATTATTAGCTATTTAAGAAGCAAAATGACCGAATCTGGTTTTCTTGAAATTCAAACTCCGATACTTACTGCTTCTAGCCCTGAAGGAGCACGTGATTTTTTGGTACCAAGCCGTTTAAATCCAGGCAAGTTTTATGCTCTACCCCAAGCACCACAACAATTTAAACAATTATTAATGACTTCGGGTTTTGATAAATATTTCCAAATCGCACCATGTTTTCGTGATGAAGATGCTAGAAGTGATCGTTCACCGGGTGAGTTTTACCAGCTAGATTTAGAAATGGCTTTTGCTACACAAGAGGATGTATTTAACACTGTTGAACCAATCATCAGAGATTGCTTTAAAACATTCTCACAAAAACAAATTATTCTTGATGCACAAAATAAATTTCCACGCATTCCTTATCAAGAAGCAATGCTTAAATATGGTAGTGACAAACCTGACTTACGCATTCCGATCGAGATTGTCGATGTTACTGATATTTTTGCTGGCAGTGATTTTAAAATCTTTGCAAATAACATTAAAAATGGCGCTGTTGTAAGAGCAATCAAAGCTCCAAATTGCGCAGAGAAACCCCGCAAATTTTTTGATGATATGATTGGCTTTGCCATTAAAGAAGGCGCCGGAGGACTCGCTTATATTATTTATAATCAAGATGGTACAGTAAAAAGCCCTATCGCTAAATTACTTGGTGAAGAACGTTTAGCGCAAATTAAAGCAGAAGCAAATTTAGCAGATGGTGATGCGGTATTTTTCTCATGCGATCAAGAAAAAAAGGCAGCAACTATTGCTGGTAAAGTCCGCATCCAAATTGCCGAATTAAATGAATTGATTGATAAAAATATTTTTCATTTTTGTTGGATTATAGATTTTCCATATTACGAGGCAGATGATGATGGTAAGATTGATTTTAGCCATAATCCATTCTCGATGCCACAAGGTGGTTTAGAGGCTTTAGAAAAACAAAATCCTTTGGAGATTAAAGCCTATCAATATGATATTGTTTGTAATGGTATTGAACTTTCTAGCGGTGCTATCAGAAATCATCTACCTGATTTAATGTATAAAGCTTTTGCTATTGCTGGTTATAAGCAGGAAGAAGTTGATGAAGTGTTTGGCGGCATGATCAGAGCTTTCAAATATGGTGCTCCGCCACATGGTGGTATTGCCCCAGGTATTGAACGTATAGTAATGTTACTTGCTGATACTGAAAATATTCGTGAAATCACACCTTTTCCAATGAATGGTCAGGCGCAAGATTTACTAATGAATGCTCCTAATTATGTCGATGATAAACAGCTTAGAGAATTAAATATTGCGCTTAGTCCTAAAGCATTAAAATTGAAAAATGGCGAAAGTGACTAAACAAGAAAAACAAACAAGCTCTTCTCAAAAGAGTAAAAAGGACTATGCTAAATTAGCAAGTAATTTGCGTGACAATTTAAAAAGGCGCAAGCAACCTAAGCAACATGGCGAAAAAAAAGAAGAGTAAAAAGCAGCTAAAATTACAACGTGCTAGAATGCGTATGAAACGTGTTCAGCTAATTATGCGCGCCATTGCACTTCATAAAAAAAGTACCAAGCAAGAAAAGCAAACTAGAAAAAAAGTTTCTGATGATGTTTCAAAACAGCTGACCAAAAAAGTTATAAAAACTAGATTAAAAGGCTTATCAGGACGTATTGCTGCTAGTAGAAAAAGATCACGCGATTTATGGACCAGAAGAAGTTAGATAAAATTTTTAGTATTTTTAGTACTAAAGATCCTGAACCAAAAACTGAGTTAAATTATAGTAGTGAATTTACCTTATTGGTAGCGATTGTGTTATCTGCTCAAGCAACAGATGTGGGCGTTAATAAAGCTACTGACAAATTATTTAAAGTAGCAGCTACGCCAGAAAAAATTTTAGCACTCGGTGAAACAGGTCTCAAAAAATATATTAAAACTATTGGGCTATTTAATTCTAAAGCCAAAAATATTATTGCTTTATGCGAGATGTTAATTGCCCAAGATAATATTATTCCAGATACAGTTGCAGAGTTAGAAAAATTTCCAGGTGTGGGTAGTAAAACTGCTAATGTGTTTTTAAATTGTGCTAGAGGTAAACCGACTATTGGCGTTGATACTCATGTGCACCGCGTTAGTAATCGTTTGGGTATAGTTAGAACTAAGAACCCTAAAGAAACCGAAAAAAAATTGCCTAAGAAAATTCCTGATAAATGGAAGTTACACGCACATCATTGGTTAATTTTACATGGGCGTTATATCTGCAAAGCCCGCAAACCAGAATGCGATTCTTGCCTTATTGAGCAATATTGTAAAAAGGTTGGGGTTTAAGATTCTGACAATTATAAAATATCTTGATATAAATAATTTAGATTAGATTTCTCTTCTCTCTAAGATTCTTAGCATCTTCTGCTGTAGGCAAGTTACCTTCTAACATTTTTTTGGAAGCACCTGGCAAACGTTTACGCTCTATAATGTCACCTTCTGAATCTAATAATCTAGCTGTACGTAATATATTTGGTTTCATATATTAACTATCTTTAAAGTCCAAGAGTATTATATAATTTTTTTTCAGAACAAGTAAAGTGCAGCTATAAAAACAATAAGTATCGAATTTTCTTTTTAGTAGTACAACAGCTTTATATATCTTTTCTTTCTATAGAGTTTGCAGCAAATTTAGACAAAGCCAGCTGTTCACTTTGCGTATTAGTATTTGCAGATATAGAAGTTTGCGTGCCTTGTTCACCCAGAATTGTTCTAGCCACACTTATAGAAGCAGCTGTTTGCATCCAATGATTTTTATGCCACTCTTCTTTAACTATTTCCCATTCACGGTCTGAACGCTCACGATCTTCATCATAAATAGCTTCAAACATTTTATAATCTTGATGACCATCTAAACGCTTATCATAATCTGTAAGCATTTTTTCAAATATATCTCCTACTATACGACTATGTAAATTTCTATTATCCAAAATAGCTTGTGTATAATGTTCTAAATTATGGCCATAAATATTACTTTTTAAATGTGGCCAATTCCTATAATCAAATAATACTTCAGGTACTAACCCTGGACCCAGTAC
Source organism: uncultured Rickettsiales bacterium (assembly GCA_963991775.1). Taxonomy (GTDB): domain Bacteria; phylum Pseudomonadota; class Alphaproteobacteria; order Rickettsiales; family JABIRX01; genus CAXDRM01. The sequence continues at coordinate 3,617 of CAXDRM010000046.1, forward strand.
AAACATATCATGCTTACCATAAGCAAGGTCTGGACGAATAATTCTACCTTCTCTATTACGGTAATAAAGCTCTTCATTAGCATGAAAATTATCAAAATCAGCTGCAGGTTTAGCAGTACCTTTATCAAAAACTGATCTAACACCTATGGTTAGTTCTGGTGAAGGCATGTTAAAAAGATTTTTTCTATTATATTCAATTTCACCAAAATTTTTGAAATATTCTTCAGCTTCAATCGGGGTAATTTTTCCTGTAGCAAGCTCAAATAATTTTTCTTTAGGTAATTTTTTTTGACCAGACCAATTAACTGGGCTAGCAATATTGATAGAGATTATTTTATCAAAATAGTCACGAATTTGAGTTAGACTTCTCCCCTCTTTATCAAGCTCATGCAAAATAACCTGATATAAAAAATTTAAGTTAGATTTTTGCTCTCTATAACCGATACTAAAATTTAAAAGCAACAATGGCGGAATTTCATCAGGTTTTTTTAGCTTACCATCTTGATTAAAAAATCTTAAACGAAAAACCTGATTAAAAAAATCTCTAGCTACTGCATGGTTGATATATGACTCATCATAATAATATGGCAAACCTTGTGTAAATCTTTGTGGTAACAATGCACCTTCAAGGGGAGATGAATGAACTGCTATATCTTCCGGATGAATATTATATAAAGTTTGAAAAGGAAACCAAGATTGAAAAAGCTTTTCTGGCGAACTAGAAAATCCGATACCACAACTTACAATAGCTGGAATATCAGACAAAGTTTTTTTATCAAATTCTTTAAGTTGATATTGATTGTCTGACTGCTTTTGAAACGTTACAAATTTTCCAGCCAATTTATTTGTTTTAAGAGGCTTGATAGTTTGTATAGTTCCTTCTTTATCACCTAGAATACTACGCTCTACAACTCTGATAGAATCTTGAATTGTTGGTGAAGGCAAATTTAGTATTTTCTCTGAAACTCGAGGTGGCTTATATGACTCTAAAATATTTCCTGCTGCATCGGTGATAGAAACTCGAGGAGTAAGAGTATTGTTACGGTTTACAGAATATTCAGACGCAAATCTAACTCTGCGTACAGCATTGCTAACATTAGAAACTATAGAAGAAAAATTTCGTACTCTAGACATATCAAATCAAAATCACCTAGATAGATCTTATACACTTATTCAAAATAAGTAAAGTAGATAAATATAAAATATGTATTTTAGAATTAGAAAAATTCCCAATAGATGTAAATTACATATGCATCACTGTTTAATTTTGCATGATCGTTATATTTGCAAAGCTCGCAAACCAGAATGTGATTCTTGCCTTATTGAGCAATATTGTAAAAAGGTTGGGGTTTAAACTTACTCCAACTCTGCAATTAATTTAGATAATTTTATATTGAGTGCTTTAGAAATTTTTAAACATGTAAGAATAGTTGGAGTTCTTTTATTGTTTAAAATTAGACTTACTGTTGAACGATCTATACCTGCTAATTTAGCCAATTTTTCATGAGAGTAGTTTTTCTTTAGACGCGCTTTCTCAAAACTTGCCGCAAGATTTTTGATAATATGTTCTAATGATTTTTCAGTCATATAAACTTAATTGATCTACAAAACATACATTATTTATATTAGTTGCAAATAGACTATTTCTAGATTCCTGTTGTGAAAATTTGTTAATAGTCATATTTTATTTTTGGGCTCGTAACCCAACACACAGCGTTCTGTATGATAAGTGCAGATCGACAATAAAATCTCTTATCTCTTAGTTTATCTATGACTGGGGGATAGTGTCATGTCCAGGGTATTTGCCTAAAAACACTATGCCGTCTGTGTGCGGTTACGAATCCCAGTCGCCAGTTTTGGCGACTGCTTTTTAGTAACTAAGACAGGTCAAAATTATGGATAATAAAATAGAAGAATTGAGAGCTGAGATTGATTCTTTCAAACTACAAATGAAAAACACCAATGAATTATTTACTCATTGCCAGAAAGAAATAGAAGCATTACATAATTCATATTATAATCTTCTTAAACTTTTTAATTCTGAATTGATTAGCTCTCTAGATAAATCGTCAGATATTATTAATAAATTTTTTAATAAACATTGAAAAAAGGTTTCTCTATAAATAAGGAGTTTGCTTTTTGGGAGCACTCCTTATTTATTTGATACAAAAACTTATACCATTTCTAAGAATGACAGGTACTGGAGCTGAACCATAATTGGATATGCACTAGATTTACTCTTGAATTTTTAAGGGTATATGAAGAAAATGCACAATAGGATTTTTAAACCCATCGAATTCGATGGGTTTAAAAATGAAGCTAGTTCATAGCATTAATCATGAAGCAATTGAACTAGTTAGAAAATTTTTACAAAACTAAATGAAATAATTTATCGCCTTAACATGAAGAATTCTAATACTAAACTCATAGAAATGTTCTATCATGATCTTTGGAATAATTTTAATAAATTACTGATACCAGAAATATTAGATAATAACTTGAAATTCAGGGGAAGTCTAGGAGATATAAAACACGGTCATACTGGCTTTACAGATTATGTAAACCAAGTAAAAAATTTTTCGGCAGATTTTCATAATGAAATTTTAGAAATAATAACTGAAGATAATAAATCTTTTGTAAAATTAAAATTTAGTGGAACTCATAGTGGAGAAATATTTGATATTAAAGCTACACAAAAAAAATTTATATATCATGGTGCTGCTGTCTTTAAATTTAACAATGAATTGATTACTGAAATATGGGTTCTGGGTGATTTGTTAAATCTTATAAAGCAACTAAAATAAATAAAAATCTATTATGCTTTTTTACTGCATTCGCCTCAGGGACCTTAGATTGTGGCACCAACAAATTTTGCGAGGTGGGTCATATATTGTGAGTAAGTGTAGAAAAAAGATGCGCGGCGTATCTAAACATACGTAAGCAGTTTTTTTCTACTCTTATCTTGCAATAGATGATCCGGATCGGAAATTTAACCGGTGGTGAATTCGGAGATGATGGGGATATGATCTGAGGTTTTAGGGAGTTTACGATAATCCTCCAACATATAAGCTTTTTCTAACAAATCAGTAGCTGAAGGATTGGTTAAAATGTAATCAATACGTAAACCTTTATTATGATCATAAGCACCACCACGATAATCCCACCAAGTGAAATTTTGGGTATGCGGGTTTAATAATCTAAAACTATCAAACATATTTTCAGCTAGAATTTCACGAAAAATTTTCTTCTCAGATTGCGAACAACAAATACTATTTGCTAAAGCTTTAGGATCATAAATATCTATATCGAGATTGGCGATATTAAAATCACCAGCAATTACTAAACGCTCATCAGGATTATTAACTTCGCGAATATATCTTTTAAGACGCTCTAAAAAATTCATCTTATAAGGAAAACGTTCACCTCCAACTTCACCACCATTTGGTACATAAACTGAAATGATACGAAAATATTCTTTACCAACTGCTACAGTTGCTTCAACAAAACGAGCTTGTTCATCTTGATCATCAAGACCATAACTTGGTAATTTTGTGCTAATTTCATCAAGCGGATATTTAGAAAAAATTGCTACCCCGTTGAAAGTTTTTTGTCCAATCAAAGCGAGATTATAACCTAACTCTTCAAACTCTGTGTAAGGGAATTTATCAGTCTCGCATTTCAATTCTTGGAGTAGAATAAAATCTGGATTTTCTTCTTTAATTAATTTTTCAACATAAGCAATTCTTTGCTTAATTGAGTTAACATTCCAACAAGCTAGCTTCATAGATTTTTGACAAAATGATTAGTTTCAATAGTAAAATTTTCTTTCAGATAAAATTGCTGCGATTTTTTATTAGTCAGATATGAATCAAGCACTAATTTTTGTGCAGCATGTTTCTTGGCAATAGCTTCTGCTTCTTTAATTAATAAAGCAGCTACTCCTAATTTACGTGAAGCTTCTTGTACATAAAGATTAGAAATACGCAAGGTTTTACCTGAATAAAGTAAAATCTCTGGCGTAAGACCTGCCAAACCTATAGGCTCTTTATCTTGATAGGCTACTAATAATTGGTAATGCTCTTTTTTAACCATTAATTTCAGCAATGCTAAAATCTCTGCTGCGGTTTTTTTAGGATATAATTCACTAAATAACGGTATAAACTTACGCATCGCTAGATAGCTGTGATATTTTTTTATTTTAATCATACAAATTCTTTGCTATTCTCCCCGCCTGATAAATAGATTAGAACAAAATATATAATTTGCTCAATGGAAAATAAAGTTAAAAAAGTAGTACTTGCCTATTCTGGAGGTTTAGATACTTCAATCATTTTAAAATGGCTACAAGATAATTATCAAGCAGAGGTAGTTACTTTTACTGCAGATCTTGGCCAAGGTGAAGAAATTGAACCAGCACGAGCTAAAGCTGAACAGCTTGGTGTAAAAGAAATCTTCATCGAAGATGTACGTGAAGAATTTGTCCGTGATTATGTCTTTCCAATGTTTCGTGCCAATGCACTTTATGAAGGAACTTACTTACTTGGTACTTCAATAGCTCGTCCTTTAATCGCTAAAAAATTAGTTGAAGTTGCTAAGCGCACTGGCGCAGATGCTATTTCACATGGTGCTACTGGTAAAGGTAATGATCAGGTACGTTTTGAGTTAGGTTGTTACGCACTAAAACCAGATGTAAAAATTATCGCACCTTGGCGTGAATGGGATTTGAACTCTCGTACTAAATTGATCGCTTATGCTAAAGAACATAATATTCCGGTAGCTGCTGGTAAAGAAAATGAAGCACCATATTCAATGGATGCTAACCTACTACATATTTCTTATGAGGGAAATGCTTTGGAAGATCCATGGCAAGAATATGACCAAAATATTTTACAAAATACTGCCAAATTAACTGAGCTTCCAGATGAAGCAGCTGAAATTGAAATTGAATTTGCGGGCGGAGATCCGGTAGCAATTAATGGTGAAAAATTAAGCCCTGCTGCTTTACTTGCAAAGTTAAACCAATTAGGTGGCAAACATGGTGTTGGTGTCATTGATATTGTTGAAAATCGCTATGTAGGTATAAAATCACGCGGCGTTTATGAAACACCGGGCGGTACTATTTTACTTACTGCACGTCGTGCTGTTGAATCAATTACTTTAGACCGTGAGGTACTTCATTTAAAAGATGAGCTCATGCCTAAATATGCTAAATCAGTTTATAATGGTTATTGGTTTGCCCCAGAACGCGAAATGCTACAAGCTGCTATTGATAAATCGCAAGAGCGTGTTAATGGCACAGTACGTTTACGTCTTTATAAAGGAGCTTGTTATGTGTTAGGTCGCAAATCTCCTAATAGTCTTTATAAGGCTAGTCTTGCTTCTTTTGAAGAAGATGGTGGCTATTCGCAAAAAGATGCAGAGGGGTTTATTAAGATTAATGCTCTACGTTTACGCGTAGGGACCAAATCACCATATTGAGCAGCCTTTTCTAAACAGTTTTTTTAATTTTAACTGTGTTTAGCTACGTGATTCGCTTCAACTGTTAAAAGCATGTGGAATCTCGCTCCAAACAGAATCTCAATTAGTTGATCTGGTAATATTATAAATAGCTAAGCTTGATAATAGGATTTTATTACTGCTTTTATTTGCTCTGTGCAATTAGCTAAATTATTTGCTCTCAAAGATTGCTCATCTCCTGTATCCAAATCATCTTTTAAAGAAGTGCCTATAATTTGATGCTCATCAAAACCCATAAAATTAAAGTTAACTCCTGTCATTAAGGCAATACCATTCCAATTTGGATAGGCAAAATTGAAAGTGTCATTACTATAAATACCACCTGAGGTATAAAGGGTTAGAGCTTTTTTACCAGCCATCATTTTTTTCTCATAGTCAAAAGTTTCACCTTTTAAAACTACAGCATCAAGCCAGCCTTTTACCAAAGCAGGCATCCCAAAATTATGCATTGGATAAGCCATTACTAAAATATCAGCTGCTTTTAATTGTGCTGCTAATTGATCATTTTTTTCTAAAAGCTTAGCCTCTTCCGAATCCAACTCTTGTCCTAAATAATTTCTTTTGCTGTATGCAGCCAAAGATTTTTCATTAAAAAATGGTAAATCTGTTTTAAGTAAATCAAGTTCAACAAATTCAGATGTTAGGTTGTTTTTAAAGATATCAAGCAGCTTTTTAGTATTAGATTCTTCAGCTGCTGGTAAATATTTAACTATCAAGGTTTTCATTTTGTACAAATTTATTTGGAGTTTTTATTGATCTATAAAGAAAAACTTAATTTGGGATAAAAGCAAATTAATTATCAAATACCGTGAATATTTTACATCAAATTGCAATAAAATGATTGCAAATGCATACAAATACTCTATATTTGTAATAGGACTAGAATTGTGTAAATCAAAATGGCAAATACTACTGTGCAACTTCGTATCTCACCTGAACTAAAAAATGAGGCAGAAGAAATTTTTAATGCAATGGGTCTTAAAACTTCTGAAGCTATCAGATTATTCTTACAACAAACCGTCAATTGTGGTGGATTACCTTTTACTCCGCATGCAAAGATTCCTAATGAAGAAACCATTAGGGCAATGCGTGAAGCAGAAAGAGGTGAAGGCAAAGTGTTTTCCTCTGTAGAAGAACTTTTTGCCGAGTGGGATGATGCATAAAAACCTCGATGTAAGAGAAATCACCTCTTTTAAAAAAGATATTAAGTTAATCAAAAAAAGAAATCTTCCTTTAGAAAAATTACAAAACGTAGTTTTAGCATTGCGCTCAGGCAAAAAGCTACCGAGAAAACTAAAAGACCATGCCCTCAAAGGAAATTATAGATACCATCGGGAATGTCATATCACTCCAGATTGGTTATTGATTTATCAAATCGATAGAAATGAGTTAGTTTTGGTTAGAACCGGTTCGCACGCAGATTTATTCAAATAATTTAGATAATTTGCGCAATTCTCTCAATCTGATATTTAACACATTCTGTCTTACCATTATAAAGATGTTTACCTACATAATGCATATCACATTTTTTCATTACTTTATACCATTTCCTATCTTTATTTGTAATTTTGTTAAGAGTCAAAAAGCGTAGTATTTTTGTTAAAAAATACGTAACTAATAGCCAAAGCTATTGGTGAGTGTTTTTTGATAATAAAGACTAGCTTTTTGCCTTAACCCATGGGCAGCTAATAAATTAATCCAGCATCACCAATAAATTGTCCACTCTCCTTCTCAAAAATATCGAATAAACAAAAACCATGCTGCTGATAATGCGCAATATTTTTGGT
>CAXDRM010000047.1:0-10651 GCA_963991775.1 uncultured Rickettsiales bacterium
AATTTTTGTTTTAGGAGTTTATTAACTGTAGCGGGATTAGCCTTCCCTTTAGTTTCTTTCATCACCTGCCCTACAAAAAAGCCAAATAATTTATCCTTACCAGATTTATATTCTGCCACCTTATCTTGATTAGCTGCAATGATATTTTCGATCGCTGCAATAATTATACTATCATCACTAATTTGTTCTAAGCCTTGCTCTTTAACAATTTCTGCAGCTGGCTTACCTGTTTCAAACATTTTATCAAGCACATCTTTAGCAATTTTACCTGAGATAGTATTTTTATTAATAAGCTCTAATAATTCTGCTAAAGCTGCTGCTGTAACTGGAGAATCTTGCAAAGCAATATTTTGCTTATTAAGACGTCCAAATAACTCACCAGTCATCCAAGTAACGGCTAATTTTACTGGAGCTGCTTTGCTTAATTCTTCAAAATAATCAGCAGCATTTTTATCAGCAATAATCACTTCTGCATCATATTCTGTAAGACCTAACTCAAGATATCTCTGTTTTTTTTGCTCAGGCAATTCAGGCAATGAATTTTTTACTTCTGCCAAAAACTCTGCTGAAAGTTTAAGTGGTAATAAATCTGGATCAGGAAAATAACGGTAATCATGCGCATCTTCTTTATCACGCATTACCCTAGTCTCCATCGAATTTAAATCAAATAATCTAGTTTGCTGGGTAATAGTACCGCCATTATCTAAAATAGCTGCTTGTCTTTCTATTTCATAATCAATAGCTAGCTGAATATTTTTGATTGAATTAAGATTTTTAATCTCACATCTAGTACCAAATTCTTTAGCGCCTTTCAATTTCAAACTAATATTAGCATCACAGCGCAGCTGCCCTTTTTCCATATCAGCACTACAACTATTAATGTAACGCAAAATATTACGATATTTTTTGACAAATTCTGCAGCTTCAAAAGAATTACCAATTTCTGGTTCAGTTACTAATTCCATTAGTGGCACACCGCTACGATTTAAATCGACAAAACTTTGCGTTGGTGATTGATCATGTATTGATTTTCCTGCATCTTGCTCTACATGAATTCTAGTAATATTTATGATTTTATCAGTAGCTTCTTTAGTTTTAATTTTGATTTGACCACCAGTTACTAAAGGATCAGAAAATTGTGAAATCTGATAACCTTGGGGCAAATCAGCATAGAAATAATTTTTACGATCAAAAATAGACAACTCATGCACCGTAGCATCAATGGCAAAACCAGTAAGAGCTGCTTTTTTGATCGCTTCTTTATTAAGTACTGGCAGCATACCTGGAAAAGCTGCATCAACTAAAGAAACCTGACTATTAGGTTCAGCACCAAATTCAGTGTGACTGCCAGAAAATAATTTAGTTTTAGTATTAATTTGCGCATGGATCTCTAGGCCAATTACAATATCATATTCATTATATGCTGATTTATAAACTGACATAATTAAACCCTGTAATTTAATTTACTGTGGTCAAAAGCAATTTCGCGCTCTAAATGACGCGCTGCTTGAAAAATTTTAGTTTCAGCAAAACGTGGCGCCATTATTTGCACACCAAGAGGTAAATTATCTTTATTAAGGCCAGCTGGTAATGAAAGTGCTGGTAAACCTGCTAAATTTGCGGGCACTGTAAAAATATCATTATAATAAAGCTCAATCGTTGAAAGCTTATCATTAACACCAAAAGCTGCATTTGGTGTAGTTGGCGTTAATAGTAAATCAACTTGTTTAAAAGCTTTATCAAAATCTTCAGCAATTAAACGACGTACCTTTTGTGCTTTTTTATAATAAGCATCATAATATCCTGAAGAAAGAACATATGTACCGACCATAATCCTGCTTTTTACCTCTTCACCAAAACCTACTGCCCTTGTTTTTGCATACATATCATCTAGAGAATCGCCCTGCTCATGCACTCTTAAACCATATTTAACCCCATCATAACGTGCTAAATTTGCCGATGCTTCAGCCGTACTAATAATATAATAAGCAGGGGCACCATAATGAGTAAGCGGCAATTCAACCTCTACTAATTCGGCTCCTTGTTTTTCAAGTAATTTAGCAGCATTCTCCCAACTTTCTAAAATAGCTGGTTCCATACCATCCATTTGATAAGATTTTGGTATACCTATTTTTAAACCAGCAACTCCTTTATTTAAATCAGCAGTAAAATCTGGAACATCAATTTGCGCAGAGGTAGAATCTTTAGCATCATAACCACAAATTGCATTTAAAATAAGAGCTGCATCTGTAACATCTTTAGTAAGTGGGCCCGCTTGATCAAGAGAGCTGGCATAAGCAATCATACCCCATCTAGAACATCTACCATAAGTAGGTTTAATACCTACAATACCATTAAAAGCAGCCGGTTGCCTGATTGAACCACCAGTATCACTACCAAGAGCCGCTGCACATAAATCTGCTGCTACTGCCGCTGCTGAACCGCCAGATGAACCACCTGGTACCAACTGCGCATCATCATCAGAACGTTTTAAAGGATTAATTACTGGACCAAAGGCACTATATAAATTAGTAGAACCCATCGCAAATTCATCCATATTAATTTTACCTAAAGGTAAAGCACCAGCTGCCCATAAATTTTCTGTTACAGTTGATTCATAAGGAGGTACAAAATTTTCTAAGATTTTAGAACAAGCTGTGGTTTTAATATTTTTGGTACAATATAAATCCTTAACTCCTATTGGTATTCCTGCTAAAGGAGTTGCTTTACCTGCAGCAAGATCTTGATCAGCCTGAGCAGCTTTTGCTAAAGCTTCATCTTCACAAAAAGTAACATAAGCATTAAGTGTAGCATTTAAATCTACTGCTCTTTTTAAATAGGCTTTTGTTACTTCAACTGCTGAACATTCTTTAGCAGCTAATTTTTTCTGTAACTGGGCAATAGTAAATTTAGTTAATTCGCTCATCTGTTACTCTACAAATTTTGGTACTGCAAAAAATCCTAATTGTTTTTCAGGTGCATTGCTTAGCACCTCATCCACAATATTATCGCCCTGAGGCTCATCAGCACGCAGAGGTAAATCTGCTTCTAATGCTGCCATTGGCAAAGTATTTTCTGTATCAATTTCATTAAGAGATTCTACCCAATTGATGATGGTAGAAAGCTTATCTGCATAATGCTGTTGCTCAGCTTCAGCTATTTCAATACGCGCTAAATTGGCAATTTTAGCTGCCTGCTTATTAGTAATTTTACTCATCTGCTAAAAAATCTATTAGTTTATCTAAAGGTCTTGCTACTATTGCAGCTTGCTTATCTTCAATAATTGGACGTTCAATCAATTTAGGATATTTCACCATAAATTCAACTAGTTCCGCTTCGTTAAGCTTAGGATCTTTAAGATTATTATCTTTATAATCTGCCTCACCAGTTCTTAATAATTCACGTGCTGTTATTGCTAATTTTTTAAGTAAAGCATTAAGCTCAGCAGTAGAAAATTGATCTTCCAAATATAATCTTACCGTAAAATCTAAACCCTGCTCTTCAAGATAATTTAAAGCTGCCCGAGATTTTGAGCAACGTGGATTATGGTAAATCTTTAACATTTTTAAGAATCCTCATTAGTTTTGGTGCTGATCACATTAGTAGCTATCATAATCGAAGAATAGGTACCAATAATGACACCAAATAACACACTAACACTAAAGGTTTTTAATACTGCTCCACCTAAAAATACTAGAGCCAATAAAGCAACCATTGTAGTAAGTGCAGTTAAAATAGTACGGTTTAAAGTTTCATTAATACTTAAATTAATAATCTCTGGCGCTTTACGACTACGATATTTACGCGCATTTTCTCTGACCCGATCATAAATCACCACCGAGTCATTTATCGAATAACCAATAATTGTAAGAATAGCTGCGATAGCAGTTAAATTAAATTCGAGATGTAGTAAAACAAATAAACCTAAAGTTAAGGTAACATCATGTAATAAGGCTAGTAACGCACCAAAACCATAGCTAAAATTAAAACGTATTGAGATATAAATCATGATAGCTGCAAAAGCAAAAAGCAGCGCAAAAAAACCTGAACGAATTAATTCATTACCTACTGTTGGTCCCACAAACTCACTGCGTCTAAATTCGATCTGATCGGTAAAATTACCTTTAAGATATTCTTTAATGAGGCTAACTTTTTTAAGCTGCTCTTTTTCACTTTGTTGATCTAGACCAACTCTGATCATAATATCTTGAGGATTACCTAAATCTTGCAAGGCAATGTCACCAAGCTGTAAATCATTTAAACCAGATCTTAAATCTTTAAGGGAGATTGTTTCAGAAAATCTAACTTCGATGACAATTCCTCCTGAAAAATCGATACCTAAATTTAAACCGCGCTGCATCACCAAAATAACTGAAGCAACCATAAAGCATAAAGATACTAGTAAGAATTTTTTACTATTGGCAACAAAATTAACTTGATATTGTTTATTGAGAATTTTTTTGAGCATGGCAAGATTCTAATGCATAAATTGCCAAGAAATATATATGGCATAAAATATCAAAAAAACTATACCATTACCTCGTGATATTTTATTTTTTCTTTTGGAAAAACTAAAAAGTAACATCGCAGAAAATACCAGAACCCAAATATCAAAAAGTACTATAGTTGTTGAATGAGTAACAATAGGTTTGACCAAGGTGCTTAAACCTAAAACACCTAAAATATTAAAGATGTTGCTACCAATTACATTAGCTATAGCAATGTCAGAATGTTTACGATAAGCCGCTATAGTTGAAGTTGCTAATTCTGGTGCTGAACCACCAATAGCTACAATAGTTACCGCTATTGCCGCATCACTAACACCCAAAGCTACAGCCAATTTACTTGCACCTGAAACTAAAATGTCACCACCAACTGCTAAAGCTATAGTGCCAAGCACAATCATCCAAATTGCTCTTTTATGAGTAATTTCAAAATGAAACTGATCTTCAAATTCATCCACTTGGCTATTCATCGCATCATCTTTAAGATTTTTATGACGTCTTAAAGTAGTAAAAGTGTAAATAGCTAAGATCAAAAGCAGTACTAATGATTCCCACCTATTGATGTAACCAGTAAAAACAAAAGCAAATAAGACAAAGCTTGCCACAATCATGTAAGGCATATCAAATCTCAGCAACGCTTTATCAACTTTGATCGGAAATAAAATACTAGCAATACCAAGTACTAAAAAGCTATTAGCAATATTACTACCCACCACATTACCTAAGGCAATTTCATTCAGACCTTTTAAAGTAGCCTGCAAAGTAATGAGTAATTCTGGACTAGAAGTTCCAAAAGCGACGATTGTTACTCCAATAATTAATTTGGAAATATTATATTCTTTGGCAATTTTTACAGCACCACGCACTAGTGCTTCACCACCTACAAAAAGTAACAATAAACCGGCAAGAATTTGCAAAAGAACCATCTTTTAAAACATAAATTATAACGCAAATAGTTTATAACAATGTTGGCTAAAAAATATAGTTTTTTTTACAGTAATAATAAGTGCTATCTTTTTATTAATCACTAAAGGATCTCTCGATACAGCTTCGTTATCACTCAGCCACTCGAGAACCGGTTTTAACACTTAAGGTTCTTGAGTGGCCGAACGATAGTGAGGTTGTACCGAAAGGCCGATCTGTCTGAATAATTAGTTAATTAAATCTCTAATATTATCAAACCCTATATTTCTATGGCTAAAACTCTACTGCCAATTATGACAACCTTGCTGCACATAACGCCACACCCTATCTGAAATCAATCTCCGCCCAGAAAAATCAGAGGTAGCAAAACTATCTAATAATTTTATACGCTCCTTACTAGCAGGATGAGTGCTAAAATAGCTAGAAAGCTTCTCCTCCTCTGCAGATAAATTATTACTATTACGCTCAAAAAAACTTTTCAAACCATGATGATCAATTTTTTTCTGCTGCAATAATTCTATAGCAAATAGATCAGCCTCTGTTTCAGCGTGGCGAGAAAAAGAATTTAATACTAAGAAATTTGCTAATTGAGCAGCACCAACATTTCCCAATAATAAAGAAACGATAAATCCTTTACCCATTGAAGAAACCACATGGCGCTTCTCATTATGACCAATCTCATGAGCCATAATACCAAGCAATTCTTCTGGTGATGCAGCATTTTGCAACAATTTATTACTTACTGCTAATTGTCCGTCACCCCAAGTAAAAGCATTCTCAACATCTAGCTCAATAACATAAATTTGATAATCTGCAGCATTGGGTAAATCCTTCACCAAATATTTAACGAGTTTATCAAGAATTTTATTAATATTTTTATTTTTACAAAAACGATATTCACTACGCAGAATTTCTGTAGTTTGTGCCGCAATATTTTTCTCTAAAGCTTTGGGGAAAAATCTCTGATTCAAAACATCAAAATTTTTAAATAAGGTAGCACCGCTAATAAGCAGCAATGCCAACATTGCTAGTAAAAAGCGTGTATCATTTTTTAGGATATAGAATTTGGCAATCTTAGAAAGTTTGCGCGAAATAAAATTAAATAATTCTTTACTAGTAATGACCAACTCCATATTAGGAAATTTGCTATCAACAAATTTGCCTTCACCATTAGAAAAATTTTTTAATAGAATTAGATCCTTATAACGCCATTCATATTCCTCATTAATATCAGCAACAGAAACAGTTAAACTATCTTGTTCTAAATGAATTTGTGCCACATATTTTTGTGGTGATCTACCATTAAAAAAGTAACCTGTATTATCTTGCTCTAACATCTAATCAAACACCTATATCAGAACTAATAACTTGGTCAAACGCCTCTCCTGTGACACTAGCCGGTCCTTCACTATGCTCTAAAATAAAACCTTCTAAATTACCCAATAAAGCCACATGATTTGTAAAAAACTTAATTTTTCTATGTATGAATAGAGGATATGCCAAACCAAGACTTACAATTAATAGCAACCAGTTAGTGATAAAGAAAAATAAATAGCGCAGAAAACTAAAGCGCACAGTAAAACTCAAATTAGCTAAAGATAAATGTAATAGACAGTTTTTAAGCTTAAAATACTTATAATAGATACGCGAGATGCCAAGAGTAGGTAAGGCTAAAAATAAAGTAAATTTATTAGCCGCATCAAAGCTAGCATTAGAAACATCTAAATTAAATTTTTCACTACCATAAGATAAATTATTAAAGAAATGACGAGCAATCATCGCATCAGAAACACCTATAGCTAAACCACAGCTATATAAATTTTTTGCAAATCTTTTGAGCTTCAATTCACAAAATTTTTGAACATCAAGATCCAGAAAAAATCTGATGCTACACCAAGAAATCCTACTTGCTTGGTAAAGTAGCATCTTGCTATGCAAAAAGCTTTTAAAGTAATAAATATAGCCCATTGGAAATATCACAAAAATCAGTAAAGCAAAAGCGATAAATACCAACCAAAAAATCTGACTAAAAAATGATAAGAAAAATAAAATTATACCAATAATAATTATGTAACCGATAAATTTACTATAAAATGAGACGATAGTGATGATGATATTTCTAAATAAAAGTAACAGAGCAAATAACATCAATAAAATCACATAAATGCCATATTGGTCATATTCTGAACTATTAGCTTCTTCAAAAGATATCGAAAAATATAGAAGTAGTAATATAGTTAGCAAAAAACTAAAAAATGCATAGATTTTAAAAATTTCTTTACCATTAGCATGATAAACTAAAGTTTCTCCTGCTACAGAAATATGCGAGATAAGATATTTTCTGATACTACATTTAGCCCAAGGTCGATAAAGAAATAAGGTTAGAACTGCAAAAATATTATTTACAAACCAAAGCAAAATAAATTTAGGGGCTTTACCTTGATACTTCATGACCAATATTACTGTAACTGAAATCGTTTTAGATCATCTAAAGCAACATGCAATAAAGCACTTTCATGTGTAGCCTCTAAATATACCGGAGGAGCCATACCTGCTTTAAATGCCTCAACCCAACGTAACACACACAGACACCATTTATCTCCTTCTTTTAAACCAGGAAAATTATATTCAGGACGTGGCGTAGAAAGATCATTACCCTGCTCTTTACTAAACACTAAAAACTCATTAGTCATTAAAGCGCATAAAGTATGCTGCCCTGGATCAAAATCAAACATTTTACAATAACCATCTCTAGAGAAACCAGTCATTGGTTCGCATGAACAAATCTCTAAATCTTGACCTAACACATTTTTTTCTGCCATTTTCCCCACACTCAAGTTATAATTTACCCTAACAATATATATTCTTACAAAAGCGTAAATGAAAAAATTACTCTGTTTTGGTTATGGTTATGTAGCCCAATTTTTAATTCAACATAATGCTACAGCTCAACTGGATTTCAGTGCAACTATTAATCGTAATAAAGATATTTATTTTTCTGAAAAACAAGCTCTAGAAAAAATTAATTTCGCTGCTTTAACCCCAAAATCACTCGATAATTTTGAGATATTTGTAATTTCTATCCCACCATTTTATGAACAAAAAACAGATATTATTTTGGAAAAATTCTTCAATTATTTTGCAACGCGTAAACAGCCTTACCAACTAATTTATTTATCAGCTACTTCAGTTTATGGTGATCAGCAAAATAAAAAAGTTGCTGAAACAGCAGAGTTAAAAGCTACTACCAGTAATGGCTTGGCTAGAATCGCATGTGAAAAAAAATATTTAGAATTAACCCAAAATTCGGCTGCTAATATTTTTATCTTACGTTTAGCAGGTATTTACGGACCTAAACGCAATCAATTAGAAAAAATTCAACAAGGTAAAAAAATTGCCAAATTCGCTGCTGATAAAATTATCTCGCGTATTCATGTTGCTGATATCACTAATATTATTTTAAAATTAATTACACAAAATAAGCTAAGTAATGAAATCTTTAATTTATGTGATGAACAACCAAGCACCTCACACGAAATGTTAGCATATATCTCACAAACTTTTCTAGCAGGTGAGACTATTGCAGCTGAACAATTTTATGAGCTTAGCAAAAATTATAGTGATGCAAAAATCCCCGATAATCAAAAATTAAAACAGCTGCTTAATTATGAGTTTATTTACCCTAATTATAAATCTGGCTTGAAAAATTGTGCTACTCATTTAGATTTATAAGCACTATATCATAAATCAATGCGCCCTATTATATTTTTACTAACATTAATTATACTGAGCGGTTGCGTCACCAAAAAAATAGGTAGCATCCATACTGAATATCGCGATAATAATTTTCGAGTTGATTATTTTTTATATTACGTAAAGAAAAAGAAAACCATTGTTGAGGCTAGTATTAATGGTTCATATTATTCTGGCGAGTTATTTAGCATCAGAAATAATAGACAAGTAGATGCTTCTTACATTATAAGACTGGAAAATAACCAAAGAAATAGCTTTGAATGTTTTGTTAGACAATCAGGTCGAAAATTGGTAAGAATAGGCGGCAGAGGAATATGTTATAGCAATGGGAGAATCGCCTTTGATATTTCAATCAAGCCAGCTACCAAATATAACAATTTTTTCATGAAAATAAACTCAAGATAGATGTATAGATTTATTCTGATTTGCACATTAATTAGCTTTAGCAAGATAGCATTAGCTTATAATAATGTTAGAATTATTGGCTCTTCAACCGTTTATCCTTTTATGGCTACAGCTGCTGAAGAATTTGGCAAGAAAACTGGTAATCCCACTCCAATTGTAGAATCTATTGGCACTGGTGGAGGCTTAGATGTTTTTTGCAAGGGTAATGAAAAAGACTACGCAGATATTGCTAGCGCCTCAAGACAAATTACCTCTGAAGAATTAGCAAAATGCCAAGAAAATGGTGTCACTAATTTGGTTGAGTTAAAAATCGGTTATGATGGTATTGTGCTAGCTAATATGAATCATGCTTTTCATTATTATTTATCTAGCTTTGAAATTTATCTAGCAGTAGCAAAATATATTCCTAGCGGAGATCAGTTAATTCTTAATCCTTATAAATATTGGAACCAAATTAATCCTGGACTGCCCGCTATTCCTATCCGCATTTATGGCCCTCCTAAAACTTCTGGAACTCGTGATGTATTTCAACAAGAAATCATGATAAAAAACTGTGTTAACCAGCCTGCCATCATCAAAAATTATGATACAATCGTAGAACGCAGAAATATCTGTAGCATTATCCGTGAAGATAATGCCTACCTAACCATGGGAGAAAATGATAATTTAATTGTGCATAAATTAGTGCAATATAAAGATGCTTTAGGCATTTTTGGTTATAGTTTTTTAAGCAATAATATTGGCTTTTTACATGGTACAGTAATTAATGGTATTGCACCAAATTCAGCAAATATTGAAGCAGGTCTTTACCCGCTATCGCGACCACTTTATGTTTATGTAAAAACTGATCACTATAAAACCAACAAATATCTTAAACCTTTTATCAAAGCTTTAGTTAGCAAAGATATATTAGGTATTAATGGCGCCTTAGCTTATAAAAACATGATTCCGCTGAGTCGGTCTGAGTATAAAGCTACTCGTTCCCGCGCCTACAAATCTTTTAAATAGCGATATTATGGGTAGTTTTCAGATTTGCGCTGCTTTGTTGCAGAACAAATCTGGCA
>CAXDRM010000048.1:0-10418 GCA_963991775.1 uncultured Rickettsiales bacterium
CAAATCTGAATTTTATCGAGGGGCCAAAATAAGCTGAATAGTTAATATTAATATCTAAAGGATCTTTCGATATAATTTTTTCCTGACGTCAAAAATCACTCAAGAACCGGATTAAGTGCTACTAGCATAAAATAAAATTTTTGTCCCATAACATAATTAAACCCACATGGCATGCTTGTTTTTTTGTAGGTCTGCTGACGGCTTCGGAGATTAAAGTAGTATATCAAACTTGTATTTTGATTAAGTTCTTCAGATTTTTCTGATTAAACCTACATAGCGTGCTTGAATTTTTGTTGAGCTGTAGTACTGCTTCGGAGATTAAAGTAGTATATCAAACTTGTATTTTTGTTAAGTTCTTCAGATTTTTCTGATTAAACCTACATAGCGTGCTTGAATTTTTGTTGAGCTGTAGTACTGCTTCGGAGATTAAAGTAGTATATCAAACTTGTATTTTTGATTTGTTCAGACTGCCTGCTAGCCCTTTCGTAAGCTCAATTTATAAAATCACAGATTTTACAAATATTCGCTAACTCAAAGGTCATTCACTTTAGAAAAAAGCTAATGTGCTTTTTTCTTTTGTTCATTCCTCGAAGTAAGCACGGTCTTGATAGAGCATCCAAAACTCCCTAGTAAATTCTTGCCCATGCACCGGTTGTTTACCCACCATATATCTTTCAATCTTTTGATCGGGCATATTACAGGCCGACAGATAAAAAAATAGTAGAGTGGCTCTTAGTTTCATTACTCATATCATATGGTTTTCTCCTATATCATATCATTTTTTTTGACCGCTTGCAAAGAAAATCCCAGAAAAAATCAAAATAAATGCATAAATGATTTCTGCGTAAAAATTGCTAATACCCAGTAAAATAAGCCAAATAGTGCCTAATATTGGTGCAATATAAGAAATTATCGCCAAAAGATTAACATTGCCGTGCTTATTACCATAATACCATAAAAAGAAGCTAGCTCCCATCGGAAAAACACCAGTGAAAATGATTAAGAGCATGGATTTTAAGGATAAAGCCAAAAATGCTGTAAATTCACTGGCTAGTAAGAACCATATTAATGAAATAATGCCACTATAGAGGCAGCTAGCAATGATTGCTTCGATTTTTGTGTCAGCAAATTGCTTAGCTTTGGCAGTGTAAATTGACCAACAATTTGCCGCTAAAAAAGCAAATAAATAGCCCCAATCATTGGGATTAGCGATAAATTTTTGCTCTGCACCACTTACAATAAATAAAATCCCTAAAAAGCATAAGCAAAAACCTATAAGATATTTGCTGGTAAAAGCTACTTTATTAAAGATGCTATTATAAATTATGATTAAAATTCCCCCAGTATTTACAATTAGCAAAGCTGCAATAGCAGGTACCATTTTAAGTGCTAAAAAGTAAAAAAAATGGAAACCGAAAATTCCTAACACACTGTAAAAGTAAAATTCGGGCTGTTGTTTAAAAATTACTGCTAATTTTTTACTGAAAAAACCATAGCTAATACCTAAAAAGGCAAAGCTTAAAAAGCAAATGCTTAGTAATAAAGCGCTATCAATATGAGTTAAAAAATAACTTAAAGTTGGAATTAACGACCATAATAAAGGTGCAATTGAGCCAAATAAATTAGGCATAAGCAGTTTGATTAGTCGCTCTCTGAGATTTTTTGGATGGTAAGTTTGGCGCTTTTAAGCTTTTCTTCTAAATGTTTTTTTAAAGCAGTACCATATTCGAAATTTTCAATAGATTTCTCTAAAGCGCTATCACTATCTTCCATTTCATTTGCTAAGCTTTCTAGCTCGTTAAGAGCCTCTTCAAAAGAAAGGTTTTTGATGTTTTTTAGTTTGGTTGAATTATCTGGCATTTTGCACAAAAAAAGATTATAAAATGGCCATTTTATAAGTAGTGTGCTTTCTTTGCTATGAAAAAATTTATCTTAATTTTCAGTTTTATCATTTTGCAGGCTAATGCGCCATTTCAGCAGCAAGAGTTAATTGCGCCTGAGCCACCAAGTGGTTTTCAATATAAGCCACATTTAGAAGCGCAAAATTATATGGTAGTTTCAGCGCATCGTTTGGCGACTGAGGCAGGTTATAAAATTTTACAAAAAGGTGGTAATGCAGTTGATGCTGCTATTGCTACACAATTAGTTTTAAATGTTGTTGAGCCACATGCTTCAGGTATCGGTGGAGGCGGCTTTTTGGTTTATTATGATCATAAGAAAAAACGCAGTAAATATTATGATGGTCGTGAAACTGCTCCTGCAAATATTAAAACAGATCTATTTCTAGATGAGCAAGGTCGTGAAAAAGATTTTCGTGAAGTATTGCATGGTGGTATTTCAGTTGGTACGCCTGGTTTACTTAAGTTGCTTTATCAGGCTCATTTAGAGCATGGTAAGCTACCTTGGTTTGAGCTTTTTAGTGATGCTATAGATACTGCTTCTTTAGGTTTTTATGTGTCTCCTAGATTAAATGAGGTAATGTATTATGCGCCGCATTTAGCAGAATTTACAGCAAGTAAGGATCTATATCTTGATGAAAAATCTCGTCCTAAAGTAGCTAATACTTTTATTAAAAACCCTGAATTAGCTCAAAGCTTTAGAAATATAGCCATTAATGGCATTGAGGATTTTTACCGCGGAAAATTAGCTAAAGAAATTGTTAAAACAGTTAGAAATACCAAACAAAATCCTGGTTATCTAACGGTGGCTGATCTTGAAAATTATCAGATTAATACGGGCGGCTTATTATGTAGTAAATATCGTAAATATAAAGTCTGCTCAGTGCCGATGCCTAGTTCAGGAGGGGCAACTTTGCTGCAGATTTTAGGTATTTTAGAAAATTTTGACCTATCGCAAATGGAGTTTGATTCTTTAGAGGCAATTCATTTAGTTAGTGAGGCGATGCGTTTAGCTTATGCAGATCGTAATAAATATATGGCGGATGATAAATTTGTTAATGTGCCGCTTAAAAAATTACTTTCTAAATCTTATCTTAAGGAGCGCAGCTATTTAATCAATGTAGATGCAGCTTTATTAAATGTTAAGCCAGGTGATTTGGCACGTTTACCACAAGAATATGCTTATCATGAAAGTATTTTCGAGCCTCCATCTACTACACATCTTTCTATTGTAGATGGCGAAGGTAATGCAGTCGCGCTTACTTCTTCTATTGAATATGCTTTTGGTTCGGGAGTAATGGTAGGTGGTTTTTTACTTAATAATCAGCTTACTGATTTTGCCTTTAAACAAGAGAAAAATGGTTTGCCTATTGCTAATCGTATTGAACCTGGTAAAAGACCAAGAAGTTCAATGGCTCCAACCATGGTTTTTGATGAGAAAGGCAGATTGGTAATGATTCTTGGTTCGCCAGGTGGGGCAAGAATTATTTCATATTTAACTAAAACTATCCTAGCGGTGTTAGATTGGAATATGCCGCTTGATGAAGCGGTAAATTTACCTAATTATAATAAAATGGGCGCTTCCTTAGAATTAGAGAAAAAAAGCTATATCGAGGATTATCGCAATAGTTTAGAACAAATTGGCCATAATGTGGCAATTAAAGATTTAACCAGCGGTTTGCACGGAATCTATATTGATCAGCCTGATGGTGAGCAGCCGAGAAGAATTGTAGCTGGGGTTGATAAGCGACGCGAAGGCGTTGCCCTCGGCGACTAACAGCAAATTTTCTAACACCAAAGGTAGGGGCTATTTGTCATTTTGTTAAGAGTCAAAAAGCGTAGTATTTTTAGTTAAGATATCGCAATTAATAGCGAGCTAATTGATAAGAGATTTTAGCTAAAAAGAGTAGCTTTTTGCCTTAACCTGTAAGGCAGCTAATAAATTAAAAAAATTACTTCGTAAAATTTCTCCACCGTAGCGGATTGCTATGCTCTCATAATTTTACTCGTCCTTTTTTTAATTTATTAACGCTGCAAAAAGATAAATAGCCCCTACCTTTGGTGTACGGATCACCTATTCTTATTTTACCTAATGGTTCGATACAATTTTTTGCTTGAGCAAAAAATCACTCACCAACCGGAAAAATGGTGAGGTTCCCGAGTGATCTTGAGCATAGCGAAAGATTGTACCGAGGGACTGGCCCAATCTGTAAAATTTTTTGGTGCTGTATTCATTGGTTGGTACTAAACCTTTAGGTCCCTGAGCTTGGTTCTCCTGAGCTTGTCGAATGGGCCGAATGGGCTGCTTGAGTGTGAGAGATTATTATTAATAATTTAGGGATCTCTCGATGCAACAATTATGCTTGCGCAAATTGCCATTCGAGAACCGGTTTTAACACTCCAGATGTCTGAGTGATTTTAAAGCTATAAATTTCAAATTTTTTGGGAACCTTAGAATTGAGATCATTGAGTGGCCGAACGTTAGTGAGGTTGTACCGAAATGCCCGCTTGAGTTTGAGTATTTTTAATATTATACCAATACCAATCTTTATTTATAGTTTTGCAGCTTGAATAAGTTGAATAAAAGAACAAATAAAGATGGAAATCGGTATTAAACATCATCCTGTTCTATATTGAAAAAAAGGGGCAGAGCTGTATAATGGTGACTCCTTAACAAATGTAAAAGAACATGAAACAAATTAAAATTGGTAATTTTGCAGTTGCAAATGATCAAAAGCTGACTCTAATAGCTGGACCGTGCCAAATGGAATCACGTGACCATGCTTTAATGCTGGCTGAACAAATGGCAGAAATATGTCAAAAATTTTCAGTGAATCTAATATATAAATCATCTTTCGATAAAGCTAATCGCTCTTCAGCAAAATCTACCCGTGGTATCGGTATGGAACACGCCTTACCAATTTTTGAGGAAGTGAAAAAACAGTTTAATCTACCAACCCTAACTGATGTGCATAGTGAAAAACAAGCTACAGAAATTGGTAAATCTAATGCGATTGATGTGTTGCAAATTCCAGCTTTTCTTTGTCGTCAAACTGATATCTTAAAAGCAGCAGCAGCAACAGGCAAAGTAGTAAATGTTAAAAAAGGTCAGTTCCTTGCACCTTGGGATATGGAAAATGTGGTAAAAAAATTAGAGCATTTTGGTAATGAAAATATCATGCTTACTGAACGTGGTGCTAGCTTTGGTTATAATACTTTAGTATCTGATATGCGTAGCTTAGCAATTATGGCTGAAACTGGTTATCCGGTAATCTTTGATGCTACCCATTCAGTACAACAACCTGGTGGTTTAGGTGCTGCCTCTGGTGGGCAACGCCATTTTGTTAAAACTTTAGCACGTGCTGCCGTAGCAGTTGGTGTAGCAGCAGTGTTTGCCGAAGTGCATCAAGATCCAGATAATGCTCCAAGCGATGGACCTTGTATGTTAGAGTTAAGTTCTTTGGAGTTATTTTTAAGCCAAATTACCCAACTTGATGATATTGTTAAAAATTTTTAGGAAAGAAACATGACTAATATAGCAGAAATTAAAGCAAGAGAGATTATTGATTCACGTGGTAACCCAACTGTTGAAGTTGATGTAATTTTAGGTGATGGTTCTTTTGGCCGTGCGGCTGTGCCAAGCGGAGCTTCAACTGGTACCTTAGAAGCTTGTGAATTGCGCGATGGTGATCAAAAACGTTATTTAGGTAAAGGTGTATTACAAGCAGTTAGCAATGTTAATGGCGAAATCAATAATGTATTAAAATCTTTTGCAGCTTTCGAGCAAGAAGCTTTAGATAAAAAATTAATCGAACTTGATGGCACTGAAAATAAAAGCCGTCTTGGTGCTAATGCAATTTTAGGTGTATCACTTGCCTATGCTAAAGCTTGTGCTGCTAGTAAAAATTTGCCGCTTTTTGCTTATCTCGGTGGTGAAGAGGCGAAGTTACAACCAGTACCAATGATGAATATTATCAATGGTGGTGAGCATGCTGATAATCCAATTGATATTCAAGAATTTATGATCATGCCTGTTGCTGCTACTAATATTAAAGAAGCAATTAGAATTGGTGCCGAGATTTTTCATCATCTTAAAAAATTACTTAAACAAGCTGGTCTTAATACTGCAGTTGGTGATGAAGGTGGTTTTGCTCCAAATATTGGTTCTACTAAAGAAGCTTTAGATTACATTATGCAAGCAATTGAGGCGGCGGGTTATCAAGCTGATAAACAAGTAAAAATAGCTCTAGATGCAGCTTCATCAGAATTTTATGAAAATGGTAAATATAATCTTAGTGGTGAAAACAGAATTTTATCTGCTGCAGAATTAATCGAATATTATGCCGAGCTTTGTGAAGAATATCCGATTGTATCTATCGAAGATCCTTTGGCCGAAGATGATTATCAAGGTTGGCAAGATATTACTGCTAAATTAGGTGATAAGGTGCAGCTAGTTGGTGATGATTTATTTGTGACTAATCCCAAAATTTTGCGTGATGGTATTGCTAAAAAAATGGCTAATGCGATTTTGATTAAAGTAAATCAAATTGGCACTTTAACCGAAACTTTAGAAGCAATTGATATTGCGAAAGCAGCTAATTATAATGCAGTATTATCGCATCGTTCTGGTGAAACAGAAGATAGCACGATTTCGCATATTGCGGTTGCTACTAATTGTGGTCAAATTAAAACAGGCTCACTTTCTAGATCAGATCGTATGGCTAAATATAATGAGTTAATTCGTATCGAAGAATTGCTAGGTAACCAAGCAGAATTTGCTAAATTAGCAAGCTAGATAAAACAGAATAATAAAAGATAATTATGAAAAAGTTTAACATTTGTATTGCAGGTGCAACTGGTAATGTAGGTAGAGAGTTGCTTAATATTTTATATGAAAGAGATTTTCCAGTTGGTGAAATTTATCCTCTAGCTTCTGAGCGCTCTAAAGGTAAAACAGTAGTTTTTGGTAGTAAAAAATTAGTAGTTGAAGATATTGCTGAATTTGATTTTAGCAAAGCTGATATTGGTTTATTTTCGCCGGGTGCTAGTGTGTCAAAAGTCTATGCGCCAAAAGCAGCAGAAGCTGGTTGTGTGGTTATTGATAATACTTCATATTTTCGTATGGACGAGGATGTGCCACTTATCGTGCCAGAGGTAAATCCTGAAGCTTTAAAAGATTATAGTAAAAAAAATATCATCGCTAATCCGAACTGTTCAACTATTCAAATGTTAGTGGCGCTTAAACCTTTACATGCGGTAGTGCCGATTAAGCGTGTGGTAGTTTCGACTTATCAAGCAGTATCTGGTGCTGGTAAAGCAGCCATGGATGAGCTTTATAATCAGACTAAAAAAATCTTTATGAATGAGCAGCAAAAGCCTGAAAATTTCACCAAGCAAATTGCTTTTAATGTTATCCCACATATTGATGTATTTATGGATGATGGGTCCACAAAAGAAGAATGGAAAATGATCAATGAAACTAAAAAGATTCTTGATCCAAATATTGAAGTTTCGGCAACTTGTGTGCGTTGTCCAGTATTTACTGGTCATGCTGAATCAATTAATATTGAATTTAAAGCAGAATTAAGTGAGGAAAAAGCACGTAAAATTTTAGAGGAAGCACCTGGAATAATAGTTGCAGATCAGCGTGAAGATGGCGGTTATATAACTCCTGTAGAATCAGCCCGTGAAGATGCAGTATTTATCTCAAGATTGCGTCAGGATAATTCTGTAAAACATGGACTGGCTTTGTGGTGTGTTTCGGATAATGTGCGTAAAGGTGCTGCGCTCAACACCATCCAAATAGCAGAGCAATTAGCCGAGCTAATTGGGTAAATTTTCTAAACCTATTCTTATTTTACCTAATGGTTCGATACAATTTTTTGCTTGAGCAAAAAATCACTCACCAACCGGAAAAATGGTGAGGTTCCCGAGTGATCTTGAGCATAGCGAAAGATTGTACCGAGGGACTGGCCCAATCTGTAAAATTTTTTGGTGCCTGAATAGCTTAGGTTATTGAGTGACCGAACGTTAGTGAGGTTGTGCCGAAATACCAAGTGTGAATCTTAAAATTTATTTACGCTCATTAGCTTAAAGATCCCTGTATTATTATTACATTTATGTTGAATGCAGCAGATAGTGCGCTGTAATTAATTACAAATATAAGTGCATTTGTAAAAAATATGACAGCCAATACAATAAAAACGCATAATATCTATGAAAAAGCCTGTGCTTCGGGATTCAATAAATCCCAAGCAGGGTTCTTAATGAACGACTTACTGGATAATTTAGCTACTAGATCAGATCTTAAAAGACATATAGATAATCTTGAAAGAGATCTGAAAACAGATATGTCTAATTTAGAGGTAAAATTAAATCACAAGATTGAGCTTTCTAAGCAAAAATTATTGCGCAAAATAGATAGTAATCTTTTTAAAACAGTGATTTATCTGGGAAGTATGATGACTGCAATTTGCTCAATCATGACTTTGATAATTAAATTCTTGTAAAACAATTTGTTGGTAACGCATTATTTTGCTCAACTATAGCTTCCGAAAAACTATGTGCAGTTCCATTTGGATTTGCTAATGTATCAGCTAGAGGATCAGTGGGACGTTTTGGTTGTTTATTGGATTCGTTAACCTCTTGTGCTTCATAGGGCCTTTTTGAGTTCCAATTCAATACAAGCTCTTTTAACTCTCCATTTGCATTACAATATTTACTACCTTTAAATAAATCCTTTATGTAATGAGGCATTTTATTTAATTCAGAAACTGTTGATCCATAATGTTGATCAAGCATTGTAAAGTAGTAGCCTTCTTCTAAAGATTCTGGATAAGACAGGATTTTCTTAATAAAATCAATTTTACCTTGCAGTTCTCTTATGTGAGGTTTTTCGTTAAAATTTACTAATTTATCAATAAATTCAATAGCAAATTCTACGGATTTTGGGTACGGGCTACCCATATGATTTTGACTATTTTTCATGTTCACCACCTTTATATTTGCTTATATTATAACATAATTCTGTTGGCTAAGCAAAAAATATTAAATAGTCCGTGTGAAAGATTGTGGATGGGTGGTTTTGGCTTTTTTTGACCAACTTTCTTCCTGCAGCTCTTGAGAACGGTCTTTTTTTCTTTTCCTGCTAATATCACTATTAAATGCTTGAGTTGCCATTTCTACCTCGGAATCTGGTTGAGTTTTAGAGCTGTCAGCCGCATTAATCTCATCAGAGTTATGTTTTTCTGAAGATTCTTTGTATTCGTTAGTTTTTGGCTGTTGCGTATCAGCTATCTTTTGATCCACATCCTGGTTACCAAGTAATCTATTGCGGAACTCTTTATTCACATACTCTGCTTCGGGAAGAAAGCCTTTTGTTTTATAATATGTCCTGATAATGTCTTCTTTTAGCGTATTTTTTAAAAGCCGTTCATCATATTTTTTTGCCATCAATTGAGTCAATTTATCATTAGATGTGGTGTTAGTTTCTGCTATGGTATTTTTATAGAAAGGAAATGGAGGTATTTTAGTAGTAGGTAATAATTCCCACGTTTTGCGATAATGTGTTGCTGCGTAATTGAAAAGCTCTACTTCTTTATCATTTTCAAGGTCCTCATCTTGAGAGTTAAAATGAAAGGTTTTTATCTCAGTCAATG
The DNA here is from genome assembly GCA_963991775.1 of uncultured Rickettsiales bacterium. GTDB lineage: Bacteria > Pseudomonadota > Alphaproteobacteria > Rickettsiales > JABIRX01 > CAXDRM01. The sequence continues at coordinate 9,557 of CAXDRM010000048.1, forward strand.
AATTTAGATATTGAAACAATTCATCATACTTTATAGCTATGCTTTTATATTCTTCATATCTCTTAAGATGTTTGTTATATGACTGAAAGTGGCTTTTTATTAAGTTCTGATCTTGATGTCTTGGATCTTCGGGTGCTTCTGAAGATATAAGATAATTATATGTTTTATCATGTTGCAGAGCTGCGCTGTGATGCATTTCATATTGTGTGATTTGTAAGGCGACATATATTAATGCTGCTCCTAATTCATCTTCAAATAAAGATTTTAAATTTTCTTTTGCATTTGTATGATCTGCATTAACATATGCTATAATTTCCGTTAGTGCTTTTTTAGGATTAGGTAAGCTGCTATTTTGGGTATGTGCATACCATCTATCTTGTTTGAATCGGTTTATTAAATTTTCTGCTGGATTATTTGTAGTATTTTCTTTTGTCATAATTTATCTCTCTCAAAAGTTTATGCGCAATATTATAACATAAATTTTATTGATGGTCAAATAGCATTTGCAATTTTATTTCTCTTGCTTGTAATACCAATATCCATCTTTATTTGTAATTTTGTTAAGAGTCAAAAAGCCTAGTATTTTTAGTAAAAACTATGCAGCTAATAAATTAAAAAAATTACTTCGTAAAATTTCTCGACCATAGCTTTGGCTATGTTCTCATAATTTCACTCGCCCTTTTTTTAATTTATTCAAGCTGCAAAACTATAAATAAAGTTATAAATGGTATGATTTTGAAAATCACCTAAGAGGTTGAGTTGATAAAATGCAATTTATTTATGGAGATTTTTGTTTTTTTCAGATGTCGAGTAGCGGAGTGCACTATAGTGCATGAGCACACGGAGGACTTAACAAATATAT
>CAXDRM010000049.1:0-10063 GCA_963991775.1 uncultured Rickettsiales bacterium
AACATTTTATATGTTGATGATTTAATCCTGCACCGCGAGAATTAGCTTTGCGTAAGTGTCATGGTTGGATATGCAATCTCGGCCTTATATCTTTCAATAATCTTACCAATATCCAAAAGCACCTCCTGTTTAACTGCATGAAATTTGATCCAATCAGTTTCTTTACAAAGGCAATAAACCATAATCTCCAAAGCGGAATCAGCATATTTATTAAAATTAACGATCAAAGATTGTTTATGATCAATATGTTTAGATTCTTGCAAATATTTTTTAATATCCGCAACTAATTTAGACATTTGCGCAAAATCTGCATAACGCACCCCGATATTTTCATAAATTCTGCGGTGTGACATGCGTGAAGGATTCTCAACTGTAATCGTTGAAAATACCGAATTTGGTACATAGATCGGACGTTTAGCAAAAGTCATAATTTTTGTCTGACGCCAACCTATATCCTCAACTATACCTTCAATCTCTTTATCAGGAGATCTAATCCAATCACCAATGTGAAAAGGTTTATCCAGATAAATCATTACTGCACCAAAAAAATTTGAGAGTAAATCCTTAGCAGCAAAACCAACAGCTATACCACTTACTCCACCAAAGGCTAGCACACCGCTAATATTAATACCTAAACTTTGCATTAAAATTAGCGTTGTAGTGATAATCACACTAACTTTGAGTAATTTTGTGATCGCATTAATAGTATTAAGACGCTCTTTATCAAGCTTATTACGCCTCACATAAATTTGCTCCGCTTTACCAATGAATCTTAAAACAAATAAACCTAGTGAAAAAACTATTAAAACATTTCTGATTATAATAATTTCTTGCTTCAAATCATAAGTTAAGGTGTCATTTATTAAGAGAGCCACATAGCTAAAACCCAAAGTTAAAACAACAATATTAATTGGACGTTTTAAACCATGCATTAGTGCATCATCCCAAATAGTTTTACTGCGCCGCGCTTTCAAAACATATCTGCGCATAATTTTATTGCCGTAAAAACGCAGCAATAAAGTAGCAAAAATTAGTAGAAAAACTTGCACTTCGAAATTATAGCTGGTTAAAAACTGAACTATTTTATCCATAAAATCTTACTTTACGTCTGCTGCAACTTTTAAAGAAATAATCTGATCAGGATCACTAACCGCACCATTAGAAAATGAGCTACCTTTTTTAATCAGATCAATATATTCCATACCTTTGGTCACTTGTCCCCATACTGTATATTGGCCATTTAAATGAGGAGCATCCTGAAATACAATAAAAAATTGACTATCTGCCGAATTAGGATCTTGAGCTCGCGCCATAGAAACCGTACCACGCTGATGCGGTACATTTGAAAATTCTTGGTCAATATTTTTACCACTACCACCTGTACCATTACCTTTAGGATCTCCAGTTTGAGCCATAAAACCATCAATCACACGATGAAATTTTAAGCCATCATAAAAACCCTCTCTAGTTAATTCTTTGATACGCGCTACATGATTAGGTGCAACTTCCGGGTAAAGTTCAATTTCAACCGTGCCATCTTTTAATTCAAGATATAAGAGATTTTCTAAATCAGTATTTGCCATAGCGTTATTTATCCAAAAAAAAGTTAATAAAAATTTTAATATATTGCGCATTTTATGACCTCAATTCGCGTGGTAAGTTGAACATAATATTCTCTTTTTTACCAGATTTTTCAACCAAACTAATTTTAAAATTATCACGCAAAAAATCTAGCACCTCTTCTACTAAAATTTCAGGCGCTGAAGCACCAGCTGTAACACCCACTTTAGCAACATTACTAAACCAAGCTAAATCAATATCTTGATAGCTAGAAATTAAATAGCTGGGCTTATCATACATATGACCAATATCACGCAAACGGTTAGAATTTGAACTATTTGTTGCTCCAATAGTCAAGAGCAAATCAACCTCTTCAACTATTTGCTTTACTGCATCCTGACGATTTTGCGTAGCATAACAAATATCATCACTATTTGGACCGCTAATATTAGGAAATCTTGCTCTAAGAGCTGCTATAATATCTTTAGTATCATCCACACTTAAAGTAGTTTGCGAGACATAACCTAAATTATCTGGATCTTTTACCTCCAAGGTGGCGACATCCTCTAGATTCTGTACTAACCTAACTTTACTTGCACTGCGCCCACTAGTGCCTTCTACCTCTGGATGCCCCTCATGCCCAATTAAGATAATTTCTTTTGCCTCATCATCTAATTTAACCACTTGATTATGAACTTTTTTAACCAAGGGACAGGTAGCATCAAAAATTTTAAGATTTTTATTTTGTGAAGCATCTTCTACAGCCTGTGAAACACCATGTGCACTATAGATTGTTAAAGCATCATCAGGAATTTCTGCAACATCTTCAACAAAGATTGCACCTTTAGCACGTAAATCATCAACTACATATTTATTATGCACTATCTCATGTTTGATATAGATAGGTGCACCATATTTTTCTAAAGATTTCTCAACAATAGCAATAGCTCTTTCCACTCCTGCACAAAAACCACGAGGATTAGCAATAAAAACCGTTAATGGTCTATTTTTTTCTTTTATCATGAAATTTTTTGGCACCACCAGCAATATTTTCTTGAGTTGCGCGCGCAATTGTAACAGATTCTTCAGGAATGTCATTAGTAACCACACTACCTGCAGCTATCACCGAATTTTTACCAACATTAATTGGTGCGACTAAAGCAGTATTAGAACCTACAAAAACCTGATCTGCTATTTTAGTTTGATATTTTTGATAACCATCATAATTACAAGTTATAGTGCCCGCGCCAATATTTACCTGCTCACCTAATTGACTATCACCTATATAGCTTAAATGATTAACCTTACTTCCCTTGCCGATTTGTGATTTTTTAATTTCAACAAAATTACCAATCTTAGCATCTGCTTCTAATTCAGTACCTGGACGCAAACGCGCATAAGGCCCGACCACTACATTATCAGCGATTTTAACTTGCTCTAAATGGGAAAAAGCTCGAATCAAAACATTATCTGCAACTACACAATTTCTACCAATGACACAAAAAGGCTCAATAGTGACATCCTTACCAAATTTACAATCTGGATAGATATAAGTATTTTGCGGATCAATAATTGTTACCCCCTCTGCTAAGGCTTTATTTAGTTGCTTGGCGAAAAAATATTTATTTGCAGCTGCTAATTCTGTTTTATTATTCACACCTTGTAATTCAGCAGCATCCGAAATAATGAAACCAGCTTTATCACCAGAGTCACGCGCTATAGCTACTAAATCAGTAAGATAATATTCTGCTTTAGCATTATTATTATCTAGCTTGGCCAGATATTTATCTGCATTATCAAGATCAAGCGCCATAATACCAGAATTACACAAGGTGATTTCACGCTGCTGCTCACTAGCATCCTTATATTCAACTATACTCATCAGCTGGTCATTTTCTGTAACGAGACGACCATATTGATTAGGCTCATTACAAGTAAAACCAACTACTGCAACTTTTTTACCTGAATCAATTTCTGCAATTAATTTTTCGATAGTCTCACTAGTGATGAAAGGTGTATCACCATAAAGTATAAGCGCAATACCTGAAATTTGCTTTTCAGCCTCTAAAGCAATTTGCACCGCATGACCAGTACCTAATCTTTCTTGCTGAGTTACAAATTTTATATTTTCTTTAGCAAATAATTCGGCAAGTTGTTTTTGACTATCTGCTGCTGTCACAATGATATTTTCTTGATAAACAAAATTATGCAAAGTCTGCTGTAAGATCTTGATCATTGGTAGGCCAGCAATTGGTTGCATCACCTTAGGTAAATTAGAATTCATTCTAGTACCCTTACCTGCTGCTAAAGTAATAAAATTAATATTGCGTGAATTAGCCATAAACTGAAATTTTTACCCTTAAAAAATCATTGCAAAAAAACTTATTTCTTCCAAAAATGAGTTCATAATATTTACAAAGTGAGGTTATACAAAATGGAGATTCTTTTAGCAATCATTTCTCTTATTGGTGCAATAGCAGCTGGTATATTTGCTGCCGCCCTCAAAAAATATCAAAAAGCTCATTACGAATTACAAGTAAAATCACGCAAAGAATTAGATGATGTCAATCAAGCGTTAAATGAAAAAGAGCAATTAATTGCTCAACATCAGCAACAGCTGCATGATTTTGAAAGACAAATCCAAGAATTTGATATGCAGAAAGAGCAAATCTATCAAGAAGGCTTTAAAGCAGGTGAACAACAAAATATCCAGCCTAATGCCGCTACAGAGCAAGATTCTGAAATTAATAATCTAGAAACTGCGCTGCAAAGTAATGAAGATGAAAACTCTAATTTGCAAATGCAAATTACCCTACTTTATAATGAGTTGGATAATAGCTCTAAAAAAATCGACCAGCTGAGCCAAGATCTAATTAACAAAGAACAGGAATTAAACAAGCTTAAAACAGAATATGCTAGCAAAGGCCAAGAAGATTCTGGACAAGCTGCACAAATTGCTGAACTTAGCGCTAAGTTAGCTGAAGCTCAAGAAGCCGCACAAAATATTCCAGCTCCTATAGCACCTCCTGCTATTGATAATAGTAAAATGCTTGAAGATATTGTTGAATTTCAAGATGAATTTTTTGGCATTATTGAGCAGCCACTTGATATGAGCAAAATTCAATATCAAGAAGATGGCAAGCCTCAAACTTTAATTACTCTACAAAATATTGTGAATACGGTTGAGCTCGCAGAAAACAAAAATTTCTTAATTTATTTTAGTGATGAAGCTCAACAAGAAGTTAGCTATGTAATTTTCTTTGCTGCCAATGATCGCGCTTTTTTAATTGATGGGCAATTTTCTGAATTTTTAATTAAGAACCAAGATTTACTGGCTAACCCCTCTTCTGAGTTAAAATTTGAAATCGAAAATCTAATGCGTGAACGTATTGATTTTTTAACGAATAATGAGCTTAAAGCGCAAATAATCACCGCTTTAGAAGCTATTGAAGAAGTTCCTGCTGTTACTGAAATTACCCCTTATTTTTATGTACCTTCAGAACAGCTTTTAGCTAATTTAAACGATCTTACCCCTGAGATCTTTAATTATTGCACAAGTAAAACTAGTGAAATCCTTACACCAGCCTCTTTATCTAATTTAGTTAATTGGTGTAAACATAAAGTATTTGTTGAAGACCAGATAATTAAATTACAAATTCTTTCTGAAGATGTTGATGATATGTTGGGTGAAGATAACGAGTCTGAAACTGAAGCAACTGATGATGATATCCCAACTACAACAGATACAACTGAAATTGATTCTGAGTCTAAATTTGAAGCAGATAGTGAGCCTGACACTGAAACTGAAGAAATACATAATGATTTTGCAGCAGGTTTAGATTCTTTTGTTACTGAAGAAGCTCCCGAGACAAATCTTAATGAACCTCTTGCTGCAGAGACTTCTACAAGTTCAGCTATAGTAGATATTGAAACAGAATCTGCTTCTGAAACCGCAGAACCAATTGCAACTAATTCAACCACGCTGGATTTACCAGAGGATATTGCTGCCCAAGTTTCTGAATTAGATAATAATCCTCTCTTTAAATATGATGATGAAAATACACAAAACTCTGACAAATTAAATATTGGCGCATTTTTATCTGGCGATGTTACTGCACAAGAATTAGCACCAAATATACCAGCAGAAACTAGTCAAACCTCTCCTACTGAAGCTCCTTTTGACCCAGCTATTGCAACTCCTGCAAGCCCTGAGCTAGATACAAATCTAGTTGCTGCAGCACAACCAACTGAAGAAATACCAGCTACTCCTATTGAACCAGCAGAATCTTTTACTGAAGAAATAGCTACTATATCAGAAAACCCAACTGAGCCTCAAATAACCAGCACAGAGCCAGCTTCTATAACTGAAAATTCTAATGAGCAAGAAATACTAGCTGCAACTGAAACAGATCCTGTTATTGCACCAGATGCACCAGATACACCTGCTGAACATAATGAGCCTGTAGATAATGTAGAGGATAACACTACTCAAGACACGGCAAGTGACGCTGATTATAGCGTAACTGCTGATGCTGATGCAGATAATGATTCTGATCCTGCAACTATTGCAGCCACAGAAGCTGTAGAAGATAATAATAACACAGCTGAGGATAAAAAAAATAAGGATTCTTCAGACAATAAATTATCTAGCATTGACCCTGATGATTTTGATTTAGAAGATTTTATCGATAGTTAAGCAAAATCAAGATGAATATTAAAAAACTTGCCGAGCTATTCCATGCTCTAGGTCCCGGTATTTTGTTAGCTGCAACTGCTATAGGTGTTTCTCATTTGGTGCAAGCTGTACAAGCTGGTGCCAAATATGGCTATCTTTTTATTTTAGCTATCATAGTTGCCCATTTTATTAAATTTCCATTTTTTGAGGCAGCACCTCGTTATAGCTCAGTTACTAAACGAAGTTTGCTGCATGGTTATTATTTACTTAATCCAATTTATTTAGTGATTTATTTACTAATAACTATCTTCTCAATGTTTGCTCTTTTAGCAGCGGTGACTGTAGTAGCAGCTGGTATTTTTGCTAATTTGCTGCCTTTTAGTTTGGATATCAAATTATGGTCAACTATTGTGCTACTCTGCTGCTTTACTATTTTAATTACTGGTAAATATGATTTTTTAGATAATGCAGTGAAATATATAATTTTTGCTTTAGCTTTAATTTCTCTAATTGCTTTAATCTTAGCTTTTTTTAATCATCCAGTAAAATTACCTGATTACCAAAATCCTTTTAATTTATTTGAACGACCACATATTTTATTTTTGATTGCATTTTTAGGTTGGATGCCCTGCCCACTTGATTGCTCAGTTTGGAATTCTATTTGGATTGTTGAGAAAAACCAACATCATAAGCAAGATGTTAGCTATAAAAAATCTTTGCTTGATTTTCGTGTTGGATTTTTTACCACAGCTTTTTTGGCCATAGTGTTTTTAATGTTAGGTAATTTAATGTTTTACGGAACTAACACTGAATTACCAGTTAAGAGTATTGATTTTGTTGCAAAATTTCTTTCAGTCTATGTTAGCAATTTAGGTGATTGGTCTTTTTATTTAATTGCTGGTGCAGCTTTTATTGCGATGTTTTCTACAGTGATTACTTGTCTTGATGCATATCCGCGAGTACTGACAAAAGGTATAAAATTATTATTTTATCAACCACAAAAAAAGATTCTTAATGAGGATAAAACCTATAGTATCATTTTAACTCTAACCCTATTTGGCACGATTGCGACCATCTATTTTTTAATCACTAATATGAAACAGTTAGTTTTGGTAGCTACTACTATTTCATTTTTAGTAACACCGGTAATTGCTTGGTTTAATTTAAAATTGTTAGTTTCTGATAATTATCCTAAAAAATATCACCCCAAAGCCAGCTATCTAAAATTTTGCTATAGTCTGATCATTATTTTGATCTTATTTTGTTTGTGGTTTTTATATAATACCTTACTTCAATAATTGCCACGCTCTGACAACATCGTAAATTTCTGCCAAGGTTAAATCTTCAGCACGTTTATTACTATCAATATGCTCTAGCTTCAGCTGATATTTTTTGAAAAAACTATTTAATTTTTTACGTCTAGCTGCAAAAAGATTTTTACTCACCTCTTCTAAAGCAGCTATAGTTAAATCAGCAGGTAATTTTCTGTTATATTTAAAATGCAGCACTAGTGAATCAATTTTTGGTTCAGGATAAAAAGCTTTCTTACTTACTTTTACGACTTTTTTAACATCATAAAATGATTGCACTAAAACTGCTAAACGTGAAAAATTTTTGCTACCTGTAGTTGCTAATAAACGTTCAGCAAATTCTTTTTGTAGCATTAAAATTAACTCAGGAATTTGCTCTGCATGTTGCATTGCTTTTACTAAGAAAGGGCTGCTAATATTGTAAGGCAAATTTGAGATAATGCTAAATTCATTACCAAACTCACTAAAATCTAGCTTCAACACATCCGCAAAGATTAATTCAATATCTGCATCTTGTGTTGCTTTAAGATCCTTTAGAAATTTTTTAAATTTATTATCAAGCTCAATCAAAAATAATTTTTGTGGCTTGAGTGCAATAATCTCGCGCGTTAAACAGGCGGGCCCAGGGCCAATCTCTAAAATTACCACTGGCTTTTCTTGTTCGAGAGCTGCAGCAATTTTATGTGTTAAGGAATGATTTATAATAAAATTTTGACCAAATTTTTTCTCAGCAAGCAGCTGATATTTATTGATAAGCTCTTTGGTCGAATAATTAAAAAGATTTTCTTTCAATGTAAGTGGACCTGCGCAAATTTTTTAAATAGCTTTCTGCTTTAGCTTCAATCTTTTGTAAGAATAATTTTTTATAGAGCTCATCTTTAATCTTTTCATCATCAATATCATTATTTAAAGCGCGCTTAGCATGTAACTTAACTAATAATACTGCTTGTTCCGTTGCAACAGGCTGAGTAAATTCTGCAGGTTGTAAATTATTAACTATATTTCTTAATTCTTCAGGTAGATCTGCAAGTAATTTCCAATTTTGTTTTTCTTGTGCTGCACCAATATTAAACTCATTGGCAATATCACTAAATTTTGCTTCACCAGAAGATATTTTATTATAAAGCTGTTCTGCTAATTTTTGCACCTCTGCTTTTGCCTCTGGCTTAGCTATAGGTAAGGTGATGGTTTCTATTTGATATTCTGCTTGATCATTATTAGCTTTGATGAGGCTGATATAATCTTCTAATTCAACATCTGTAACTCTAATTTGTGGTCTAATGCGATAAATCACTAAATTTTGCCAATTTAATGAGCTTTGTAATTGATCTTTAAAAATCTCTAAGGGTATTTGATTAGCACTTAATGCTTGTTCAAACTTTTCAAGATTCATTTGACGCTCTGTCGCTAAATTTTGATAGGATTTTTCAAGATCAGCTTCTGAAGCAACTATATCATATTTTTTAGCTTCAATATTTTGAATTTTTTCAGTGATGAGTAATTCTAAGATTTGATTTTGTAATTGCCTTAATTCTGCTGCTGCAAAATTTCTACCGCTAGTTAGGGCAATAATTTTTAGACGTTGTTCCACATCATAATTAGTAATCACCTCATTACCTACAACTGCAACTATAGAGATTTGCTGGCTATTTGCCTGAGCAATATTAAATATAAAAAATAAAGAGCAGAAAATTGTGAAAATTTTTTTTAGCATGTGGCAATATTTTTATTCTGCGTGATAATATCATTCCCTAAATTATATATATAGTATTTATTGACTTTTTTAGTATTGCCTCTATTTTCTTGATCTCGATTGCTAAATAGCAATCTAAATAAGCCGCATAAGAGGCAAGTTTTAATTTAGCTTATTATGATGGCATTTTTGGAGAGCTTAATTGCAAAAATTACGGAATGTACAAATAGTACATGAGTAAATTTTTGACGATTAAAGCGAACCACTCTGCTGAAATAGCTTTAGCAAAGCTAAACTGTTTCAGAAAAGGCCGCATAAGAGGCAAGTTTTAATTTAGCTTATTATGATGGCATTTTTGGAGAGCTTAATTGCAAAAATTACGGAATGTACAAATAGTACATGAGTAAATTTTTGACGATTAAAGCGAACCACTCTGCTGAAATAGCTTTAGCAAAGCTAAACTGTTTCAGAAAAGGCCGCATAAGAGGCAAATTAAATTGGGGGCGCTTAGCTCAGTTGGTAGAGCAACTGACTTTTAATCAGCAGGTCCAGGGTTCGAATCCCTGAGCGCCTACCATTTCTTTTTGGGGTCCGTTCCGGACACATGGGTTACAGAATATTCCGATCACATGGGTTACACTTTAGACAATAAAAAAGGGTTATCTAAAGGCTCATGCACTGCGAGGCGCAAAAAACAATTAAGAAAATTGTTTTTAGCCGCAGCCAGCACTAAGCTATGCTTAGTCTGGAATGAGCACACGCAGAAATTTGCTCGACCTAGCTTCGCCAATTTTACCTAGTAAAATTGAAAAGCACGCAAAAGAA
>CAXDRM010000050.1:0-10021 GCA_963991775.1 uncultured Rickettsiales bacterium
TTTAAATCCATTTTTTACCTCAAATAAATATCAGCCAATAGCTTCCCATTGGCAAGTTAGCTATATATACAAGTGTAACATATTTTGTGGAGGCAAGGCAATTAAAAATGTTTAATGGAGAAATTTTTTAAATTCAGATATGGAAAGATCTCTCGGTAAAATTTTGCAATTTGCAAAATCATACTTCAGTACGAAACCAAAGCTTCTACTCAGCACGGCGCTCGAGAACCTAAATTAAAACTTTTAATACTCAAACGACCCATTCGGCAGGCTCAGGGACCTCAATTGCTAAAACAAGGCTCCAAAAAATTTTGCGAGGTGGGAAACTTAACTGATAAGTTTTTTGTAGGGTATGGGCTTTTCGTTATTATCAAAGATAACCTCCCCATCTTCATATTGCCCAGCAATATAAGTACCATGTTGACCAATATATTTTACTGGCTTTACTACTTTACCATTGTAAGTTTTTTGAATCGCAGCTTTTCTGGCATTCGGGTTATTTTTTGAAACTCCCATTTTCTAATCTTTTAATAGTTATTTTTGCGGAACTGGTTTTTATAAGTTTCCTGTCACTTTGTCAAGTTATTACATACCACCAAGCAAATCCATAGGATTTTGGCCGCGCATTTTCTTCATCATTTTTTGCATATCTTTAAAACGCTTCAGCAAACGATTAACTAATTGCACTGAGGTGCCACTTCCTGAAGCAATACGCCTTTTGCGTGAAGTATTTAATTTATCCGGATTAGTACGCTCATATTTAGTCATAGAAAGAATAATAGCCTCTTGACGCAAAATATCTTTTTCATCCACATCAGCTTGCTGCATGGCTTCTTTAATTTTACCAGCACCCGGAATCATGCCCAGCACCGATTCAAAACCACCCATTTTTTTCATGGTTCTAATTTGTTTAAGCAAATCTTCTAGATCGAGCTGCCCTTTTTTAAATTTTTCTTCTGCTGCTTTAGCCTCCTCTTCACTAACAATTTCTTGGGCCTTTTCTACTAAAGAGACTATATCTCCCATATCAAGAATCCGTCCGGCAATTCTATCTGCTTGAAAAGCTTCAAAATCCTCTACCTTCTCACCAACACCCATAAATTTAATGGGCACACCAACAGTTGCCTTCATTGAAAGAGCTGCACCACCTCTTTGGTCACCATCAACTCTAGTTAAGGCCAAACCTGTAAGTGCGATTTCATCATTAAAATTTTGCGCGGTATTTACCGCATCTTGACCAGTTAAAGAATCAGCAACCAAAATAGTTTCAACTGGATTAGAGATTTTTTTGAGTGCTTTTAACTCTTTGATTAAATCTGCATCAATAGATAAGCGTCCTGCCGTATCAATAATTAACACATCATAATCAAACTTTTTTTGCTGTTTTAAAGCACGTTTAACTATTTTCTCAGGCTTTTCTTTAGAGATAATTTCTAAAGAATCTACACCTGCTTTTTCTGCCATCACAGCAAGCTGCTCTTGTGCTGCTGGACGATAAATATCAGTTGAAGCAACTAAAACTTTTTGCTGTTTTTTATCTTTTAAAAATTTTGCTAATTTGGCAGATGAGGTAGTTTTACCTGAACCTTGCAAACCCACCATTAAAATTACGGGTTGTTTAGCAGATAAATCTAGCTCGCTATTTTCACTCGAAAGAATTGCGGTAATTTCATCTTGGACGATTTTTACAAACATCTCAGCAGGTGAGACTGATTTAACTACCTCTTGACCCAAAGCTTTTTGTGATACTTGCAAACAAAAATCTTTTACCACATCTAAATTTACATCCGCTTCTAAAAGCGCCATGCGAATATCTTTGATCGCCGCCTCAATATCATCTTCCGAGATGCGTCTTTTACCACGGAAATTTTCAAATGATTTGGTGATATTTTTAGTAAGGCCAGTAAACATTATTTATTTAAGCAAAAACTTTAGCAAAGATCTTATCGATATTTTTAGTATGGTAATCAAGATCAAATAATTCGGCAATTTTTTCTGGAGAAATTTTTGCTGTAACTTCGCTATCTGACACTAATAACTCCTGAAAATCTTTACCTTGTTCCCATACTTGCATCGCATTACGTTGTACTAACACATAAGCATTTTCACGTGAAACACCAGCTTGCGTAAGTTCAAGCAATACTCTTTGGGAAAAAATCAGACCATTTAAAAGGTTCAAATTCCTCTCCATATTTTCTGGATAAATCACTAAATTTTCCATCATGCCAGTCATACGTTTTAGCGCAAAATCTAAAGTAACAGTTGCATCTGGGGCAATCATTCTTTCTACCGAAGAATGTGAAATATCTCTTTCATGCCATAAAGCCACATTCTCAAGAGCAGGTGTAACATAACCACGCACAATCCTAGCAAGCCCAGTAAGATTCTCACTAAGTACTGGGTTTCTTTTATGTGGCATGGCAGAGCTACCTTTTTGTCCTTTAGAAAAATATTCTTCTGCTTCTAAAAGTTCGGTACGCTGTAAATGTCTTACTTCAGTTGATAAACGTTCAATTGAAGAGGCAATCACCCCAAGTGCTGCAAAAAATGCTGCATGGCGATCACGTGGAATAACTTGTGTTGAAATTGGCTCAGAGCTAAGACCTAATTTTTCTGCAACATAATCTTGCACAAAAGGATCAATATTAGCAAAAGTTCCTACTGCTCCGGAAATCGCACAAGTTGCAACTTCAGCACGAGCAGTTTTGAGACGCTCTAAATTTCTTGCAAATTCTGCATAAAAGCTCGCAATTTTAAGACCAAAAGTTACTGGCTCTGCATGAATACCATGGCTACGCCCCATACAAACTGTATATTTATATTTTTCTGCTTGGTTTTTTAGTACTGCTAAAAACTCTTCTAAACCAGTAATTAGAATATCACTCGCTTGTTTTAACTGTACCGCTAGACAGGTATCTAATACATCTGAGCTAGTCATGCCTTGATGTACGAAACGTGAATTTTCGCCAATTGATTCAGCTAAATTAGTTAAAAAAGCAATTACATCATGTTTAGTTACTTTTTCAATTTCATCGATTTTTGCTACATCAAATTTACCTTTAGCCCAAATTTCCTTAGCTGCTTCTTTGGGAATAACGCCTAATTCTGCTTGTGCGTCACAAGCATAGGCTTCAATTTCAAACCAGATTTTGAATTTATTTTCTGGCTCCCAAATCTGGGTCATTTCTTTACGGGAATATCTAGGGATCATGATTTTTTCTCTAATTAGATGCTGAGCATTTTATAGCCAAATCCCGCAAAAATTCAAGAAAAGTTTGTGAACAAATTTTAGATGTAAACAGCCCGTTCGGCAGGCTCAGGGACCACCCGTTCGGTTATTGCTACAATATTTTTTTGACCAATACTCAATTTAGTTTTTACTGATCACTTTATTGAAGCATAGCATCAAGCTATTCTTAGGAAGACACCAAAACTCGATCGGCATTTCGGTACAACCTCACTGACGTTCGGTCACTCAATGACCTAATTCTCAGACACCAAAAAATTTTATGAATTGGGCCAGTCACTCGCTACAATCTTTCGCTGCGCTTAAGACCATACTTCTGCTTCTATTCAGCACAACGCTCAATGACCTAATGCTCAGGCACCAAAAAAATTTTATGGATTGGGCCAGATATTTTTATTTTTCTTAAAAAAAGGCTTGCAGCGCACATATAGTCATACTACCGGACAAAAATTTGCGCTTAACTGATTTTTTGAATGGGTATAGCTTGAAATTGATTCCCTTGCTTTATATAATTAAGCGAACGCAACATAGCTTCTGCACCACGAATAGTAGTAAAATAAACCACCTTATTAATTAAAGTAGTTCTTCTAATACTAAAACTATCAGCAATATCTTGCTCACCGGAAGTAGTATTAATTACTAAAGAAATTTCTTTGGCAGCAATCATATCCACAATATGCGGACTGCCTTCTTTTACTTTATTGACGGTTTCAATATCTGTTAAGCCATTATCATTTAAAAATTTTGCCGTGCCGCTAGTTGCCACAATAGAGAATCCTATTTTCTGGAGCTGTTTAGCAAGTGGTAACATATCTTGTTTATCAGCATCTTTAACTGAAATAAACGCCTTACCAGATTCTGGAATTTGTCCATAAACTGAAATTTGCGCTTTAGCAAAAGCTAGATCAAAATTTTTATCAAGACCCATCACTTCACCAGTAGATTTCATTTCAGGTCCTAAAATTACATCAGCATTATCAAAACGTTCAAAAGGAAAAATTGCCTCTTTAACCGCAAAATATTCTGAAGAAATTTCTGGTAGATTTAATTCAGCAAGTTTTTTACCAGCCATTACTTGCGCTGCTGCTGCTGCAATAGAAATTCCGGTTGCTTTTGCTACAAATGGTACAGTACGTGAGGCACGTGGATTTACTTCAATAATGTATAATTCACCATCCTTATAAGCATATTGCACATTCATCAAACCCTTTACTTCTAAAGCTTTGGCAAGCTTTATAGTTGCTTTATTGATTAATTCTAGAGCCTGATCTTCCACTGAGTAAGGCGGTAAAGAGCAAGCAGAATCACCTGAGTGAATCCCCGCATGTTCGATATGTTCCATAATGCCTGCTACGTAAACTTCTTCACCATCAGAAATAGCATCCACATCAAATTCTGTAGCATCAGCTAAAAATTTATCAATTAAAATCGCTCCTGCTTCTAAAGCAGATTTATGTCTTTTCAGATATTTTGTTAGGGCACGCTCATCGCCAACAATTTCCATAGCACGACCACCTAACACATAAGAAGGACGAATCACTACTGGAAAACCAACTTGTGCAACAGTAGCTTTTAACTCAGCTAAATCATAACAGATGGCACTTTCTGGTTGCTTTAATTCGAGCGCCTCAAGTAGATTTTTAAAGCGATCACGATCCTCAGCAAGATCAATTTTATCTGGTAAAGTTCCAATGATAGGCACGCCAGCAAGTTCTAGCTGTCTGGCTAATTTAAGCGGAGTTTGTCCACCATATTGTAAAATCACTCCTAAAAATTCACCCGCACTTGCTTCTTTTTTAGCAATAGCTATGACATCTTCAGCTGTAAGTGGTTCGAAATAAAGCCGATCCGAAGTATCATAATCAGTTGAAACTGTTTCGGGATTACAATTAACCATGATGGTTTCAAAGCCTGATTCTTTGAGTGAAAATGAGGCATGGCAACAAGCATAATCAAATTCGATACCTTGACCAATACGATTTGGGCCGCCACCTAAAATCATGATTTTTTGTTTATTAGAAGGATTAGCCTCACAATAATTTGGACTAAAACCATCACCTTCATATGCTGAATAAATATAATTAGTGTATGAGGCAAATTCAGCAGCACATGTATCAACTTTTTTAAATACTGGTTGCACCTCATGCTTAAGACGTAACTCTCTAACTTCAGTTTCATTTTTATTAGTTAGCTCTGCCAAACGCTGATCAGAAAAACCTAATTTTTTATAATGAAGTAAATTTTGCTGATCATTTAAATCAAGCTCTACAAGCTGTTGCTCGGCTTTAACTAGATCAGTAATTTGTTCGACGAACCATGGATCATAAGCCGTAATCTGACATATTTCTGCTTCAGTAAAACCCTCACGCAAAGCCTGTGCAATTAGCAAAATACGATTTGGTGCTAAGCGTTTTAAAATTTCAGCAAATGCTGCTTTGCGCTCTTTACCGCTTAAATCTTCAAGCTCAGTTAAATGAATTTCATCAAGACCAGTAAGACCAGTTTCCATTGAACGCAGGGCTTTTTGTAAAGATTGCTTAAAAGTACGCCCAATAGACATCGCTTCACCTACTGATTTCATCGCAGAAGAAAGCTCAACTTTAGACACACCAAATTTTTCGAAAGTAAAACGCGGAATTTTTACCACCACATAATCAATGCTTGGTTCAAAACTTGCTGGCGTATTTTTAGTAAAATCATTAGAGATCTCATCAAGCGTGTAACCTATCGCCAATTTTGCTGCAACTTTAGCAATGGGAAAACCGGTTGCTTTCGAAGCAAGAGCAGAAGAGCGCGACACACGCGGATTCATCTCAATTACTACTAAATCACCATTTTTAGGATTTACTGCAAATTGTACATTTGAACCACCTGTCTCAACCCCAATTTCACGAAGTACTGCCAGTGAAGCATTACGCATTATTTGATATTCTTTATCAGTTAAGGTTTGGGCTGGCGCTACTGTGACGCTATCTCCAGTATGTACCCCCATCGGGTCGATATTTTCGATTGAACAAATTATGATAGCATTATCATTTTTATCTCTTACTACCTCCATCTCATATTCTTTCCAACCAAGCAAAGATTGATCAATCTGTACTGTAGTAATTGGCGAAGCATCAAGACCAGAAGCGACAATCTCAAAATATTCAGCTTCACTAGTAGCCACACCGCCACCACTACCACCTAAGGTAAAAGAAGGACGAATAATTGCCGGCAAACCAATATCTTTAAGAGCTGCTTTTGCTTCATCAAGATTTTTGACAATAGTATTATTAGGAACTGCTAGGCCAATTTTAGCCATAGCTTTATTGAATAAATCTCGATCTTCGGCTTTTTGAATTGCTGAGATATTAGCACCAATCAGACCCACATTATATTTTTTGAGTAAACCTTCTTCTTCAGCTTTAAGCGCCAAATTAAGCGCTGTCTGACCACCAACTGTTGGTAAGATAACTTCAGGTTTTTCTTTTACAATAATACGCTCTAAAAAACCTGTAGTAAGCGGTTCAATATAAGTTGCATCGGCTGTACCAGGATCGGTCATGATGGTTGCTGGATTTGAATTAATCAACACCACCCGGTAACCTTCTTCGCGCAAAGCTTTACATGCTTGCGTCCCTGAATAATCAAATTCGCAAGCCTGACCAATTACTATAGGTCCTGCTCCAATTACTAAAATAGTGTTAATATCGCTTCTTTTAGGCACTTTGCTTTAACCTCTCATTTGCAATTAATTCTAAAAATTCTTTAAACAAATACTTACTGTCATGCGGTCCGCCAGAACTTTCTGGATGATATTGCACCGAAAATGCTGGACGATCAGTAAGACGCAAACCCTCTATAGTTTGATCAAAAAGTGAACGATGCGTGATCTCCACATTTGCTGGTAGATTCTCATCAACCACACAAAAACCATGATTTTGCGTGGTGATTTCTACTTTACCACTACGTAAATTTTTAACCGGATGATTTACTCCACGATGACCTTGATGCATTTTGAAAGTTTTTAGCTCTGCTGCTAAAGCAAGTAATTGATGGCCCATACAAATCCCAAAAATTGGTAATTTCTCAGCTAATAATTTTTGAATTACTGGTAATGTGTAAAGCGCATTCGCATCAGGATCACCAGGACCATTACTTAAAAATACTCCATCAGGATTTAAAGCTAAAATCTCTTCAGCTGAGCTTTTGCAGTTAACTACAGTAAGTTTTACTCCTAATTCGTAAAAACAATTAAGAATATTATGCTTCACGCCATAATCTAAAACCACAATATGCACATCACTTTGCTGCTGCTTTGGTGCTGAATATTTATAAGAGAAATCTGTCCAATTTTCATTTTGCGTGACAGATACTTTACTTGCTAATTCTTGTCCTTTTAAAGAAGGTATTTTTTGTGCTTCAGCAATTAAAGCTGGCAGATCAAACTCTTCACCCTCTTCCTTGTAAATAATCAAGGCATTAACCACACCTGAATTTCTGATTTGGCTGGTAATGGCGCGTGTATCTATGCCAGCTATACCAGTTAAGTAATTTTGTGCCAACCACTGATTAAAATCACCTTCTGCTCTAAAATTAGAAGCTTTGCTGGGATAATCACGCAGTACTAAACCTGCTGCAAATTTTTGCGCTGACTCATTATCATCTTGATTAACCCCTACATTACCAATTTGTGGTGCGGTGAAAGTAATAATTTGTCCGGTGTAAGATGGATCAGTTAGTATTTCTTGATAACCGGTGATACTAGTATTAAAACATAACTCGCCTTGTGTACGACCAATTTTACCTAGGCCTTGGCCAAAAAAAAACTGGCCATTTGCCAGTATTAATGCCGCGTTTAATTGTTTAGTTGCTGTAACAACCGGAAGAGAGTCCATGTTTTTCTTACTGATTTTTAGGAATATCTGCCTAAAATTAGGCAAATTGACCGATTTATAGGCAACAAGATCACATTAGTCAATCGCTATTTATAGTATTTTATAAAAAAATTATGCTCAAAAATGGAATAGAATTTTTACAAAGTAAATTAGCAGATTTGCCGAAGACGCCTGGTGTCTATCGTATGGTCGATGAGCAGAATAAAATTCTCTATGTGGGCAAGGCTAAAAACCTTAAAAACCGCGTTACTAGCTATACTAAGACAAAACAGCTTTCCAACCGTATTAAGCAGATGGTTAGTGAAACTACCAAATTAGAAATTGTCAAAACTGATACAGAAATTGAAGCATTAATTTTGGAGCTAAATTTCATTAAAACTCTTAAGCCCAAATATAATATTCTTTATAATGATGATAAAACTTTTCCTTATATTTACTTTAATCATAAGCATGAATTTCCAGGCATGTTTAAATTTAGAGGCATGCAACGCCCAGAAGGAAAATTTTTTGGTCCTTATAGTTCAGGCTATGATTTAAACAAAACCTTGGATCTATTAAAAAAATCTTTTCTGTTGCGCAGCTGTAGTGATGCAGAATTTGCAAGACGCAAAACTCCTTGTTTAGAATATCAAATTAAACGCTGCTCAGCTCCTTGCGTTAATAAAATCTCTCAAAAAGATTACCGCGCTTTACTTAAAGAGAGCTTTAAATTTTTAAAAGGTAGGACCAAAGAAATACGTGATGAATTAGCCAGTAAAATGGATGTTGCTAGCACTAAACAAGATTATGAAAGAGCAGCTGAATTTCGTGATCGTATCAAAGCTTTAAATAGCATTAGTGCTAAACAAGAAATTGCTGCAACACAAATTAGCAATGCTGATATTTTAGTAATTATTAGCCAAAAAAATAAAGTACTGATTGAAATGTTTTTATTCAGAAATGGCTTTAATCATGGTAATCAGCAATTTTTTCCGAAAAATTTTAAAGATCTAAGTGAAGCAGAGATTTTAACAAATTTTATTAAACAATTTTACGGGCCAGATAATTTACCAGCTGAAATTATTACTAATATTGCAGTTAGTGATGCAAAAAATCTTAGCAAAGCCTATCTGAAACATTACCAAAAAAAGGTAAATTTTTTAGTACCTAAAAATGGCAAAAAATTAGAACTGTTAAGTTTTGTGAAAAAAAATGCCAAATATCATTTTGCCGAAAAAATTGCCAAGCTGGAAACTAATCTCACTTATCACCAAAAACTGCAAGAAATTTTTAAACTTAAAAAAACTCCTAACAAAATTGAAGTTTTTGATAATAGCCACATCTCGGGCACTAGCGCAGTTGGTGCCATGATTGTTAGTGATCTTACTGGTTTTAACAAGGATAACTATCGCAAATTTAATATTAAAGCTGCCGCAGGTGATGATGATTATGCCATGCTAGCTGAAGTATTAACTAGACGCTATAGCCGCATGCTAGAAGAAGACCCAGATAATAAGCAGGGGAGCTGGCCAGATTTGATTTTAATTGATGGTGGAAAAGGCCAAGCAACCATTGCCGCACAAATTTTTGCTAAATTAAAATTAGATATTCCTTTTTATTGCATTGCTAAAGGTGTGGAACGCAATAAAGGTAAGGAACGTTTCTGTAATGATTTTTGTGATTATTTTACTATCGAGGATGTAGCAACTTTAAATTATTTGCAGCGCATTCGTGATGAAGCACATCGTTTTGTGATTACTACACACCGCAAAAAACGTGATAAAAATACTTTTAAATCTCAGCTCAGCGATATTCCTGGCATTGGTGAGAATAGGCGTAAAACTTTACTTAAATATTTTGCCTCAATTGAAAATATGCGTGAACTTTCTGCTAAGGATATTGCCAAAGCTCCAGG
>CAXDRM010000051.1:0-9882 GCA_963991775.1 uncultured Rickettsiales bacterium
CAGCTGCATGTGTCACTCCTTCTTTAACAGTTGTAGCAGCGTTAGATGCTAGTTTGACAGTGTCAGATGCAATCTCCTCTGTTGTTCTAGGTAAAGGTTTTAAACCTTTTTGTTGTCTATATTTATTTTCAACTTTTTTAAGTTCTTGTTCTCGAGCTTTTTGTTTTTTCTCTATAAAATCTTTAACTAGAATAATATCTTGAGGATAAATAGATAAGGTTGTGACAGGACCATTATTCTTTTTTAATTTTAATTTTTTTTGTAATTCTGTATTAGCCCCAGTAATATTTATTTCAAAGAGTGGAACATCTTTTTTCCACTCTTGATGGCTTTGATATTCTGAATAACTAATCTGTAATCCACTAGGTTGTTTATTGTGAATATATTTTTTCAATACCGAAATAAATTGGACGTGACGATAATCACCCGTTTTCCATGCTGGGTCATTGAGATCTACGTTTTCTGGGGCAAACATCTCTTCTATTAATGCTTTATTTAACCCCGAACTTGCAAGAAATGAAGGCATCCTGCTATGTGAGGCTTGATATTCGGATAATTGTTTTCCATACTTTTTTAAAGTATCATTAAATCTCATATTTCAGTAATAAATAGTTAAACTAATAATGTATCATAACATTTTTCTAAAAACTGGTCAATTTAATCTTTTAAACTAACAAAATTTAGCATTTATTTGTAATTTTTGTTGAAAAATTGATACTATACTTTACACCTAGTCAAAAATGTGCTAGTATGGACTATGCATATTAATTGCATGAGATAACACCAAACCAGTAAAAATTGAGGTTTATATGTCAAAAGATAAAAAGTTAAAGGAAGATAGAACAAGAGCTGAAAAATTCTATGATTGGGCCGTAGGAACAGATTACAGAACAAATCAACAAAAACAAGATGATCTTCTTCGAGAGATTAAAGAAAGAGAAGCTGACGTAGAAGCAAGCAAAGAAGGCAAAAAAGCAAGAAAACCTATTCTTGCTTCTTTACCAGCCAAATTACTTGCAGGGTATATAACTATAGGGGCATCTATTGTGGTTGGATTAGCAATTTTTGGTGGACCGGCATTAGCATTAGCTGCATTTACAGCTATTGTGTCAATAGGAGCTATTATAGGTACAGGTGCTATTTTATATACTGGATTTAGTAAGGCTTCACAAGCTATAATAGATAGCAGCTCTCCTGAACAACAGCAAAAAAAAGACCTTGCTCAACTTAGAAAATTACAAGCAGAGCAAAGACAAGAAGATGATATTAGCAAAGAAAAACAGACAAGAATTGATAACTTAAAATCTGCCTCTACTGCAATCTCAGATCTTATATCATCTTTAAATGCTAGTAACCTGGCAAAAACTATGCTTAACATAAACAGTGCTATTAGTGCTAAACCAGATGTTTTTAGATTGAGTGACGCACAAAAAGCTCTATTAAAAACTTTAGAATCTTTAAATAAAGTTTCAAAACAAGATAGAACCACTTCTGGCTTAGCAGCTTTAGTTAAGCCAAAAGATAAGAATGAAAAGAGATCAGATATTGAAAAACTAGTAGTAGATGGAATAAAAGATAATATACTGGTAAATAGTTTAAATGATTCTTCTTATACCGAGCTTGCTAGAAAGATTAAAGATTTACAAACTGGTACTCAAGAGCAAAAAGATGCTTATAAAGCTATTACTAGAGCTTTGGGCGGTGGCAATGTTACTGATCTAAACAAAAAAATAGATATCCTTGCGCAAGGTTTAAGTAGATCTTTAGAAACAGCTCATACCACTCAATTTAAAGAAAACGCTATATCTGCTTCTAAGGAAAAAAATGCAGAAGTAATTTATAATGCTACTTTAACTCAATTAGCAAATACTATTCATGGACCTAGCGGTGCTCTAACAAGTACACAATTATTAAGAGCAATAGAGGGAAGTGAAGAGACATTTAATGCTCTAAACACTTTAAAGCAAGAGATCAAAGAGTTAACTACCGCCGACGATCAAGCAGCTCAACAATTAAAGGTAAACGCCGCATTAGAAGACTTAGTTACTAAATCAGTGGATAGAAGCGTTCTGGCTTATGCAGGCGGTGCAACTACTGCTGCTGCTGTAAGAGCAGCTGTAGTAGCTGGTGATGATTATACAAATGCTGTTCATGATAGAAGAGCTGATCATACAGCAAATGATACTAGAATAAACGCAGCAGCAAATTTGACTGCTGCTCAGGCAGCATATAATGCATTCGCTGCTCCTGCTGCTGCTACTGGCGTAGCTGGTTATAGAGCTGAGGCAGATATAACGAAAGAAAGCTGGAATACAGCCAAAGCATCTGCTAATTATGACACAACTGGGGTTGCTGCTCGAATTGATGATGCATTTGTTACTCAGCTAGCAGAAGCAGAAAAATTTGCTGATTTATTAAAAACTCAGATAGGTGATCAGAATCTGCGCGAAGCTGTAGCAGTTTCAGCTCAGGCACATTATGTAGAACATGGAGATTTTAGCAAAGCTTTTGACAATGCAATAAAAACCTGCGTTGAAGGCTTCAAAATGAACTTGCATAGCAGAAGAGAGAATATCGATATAAAAAGAGGTAATCTAGAAAAATCTGCACAAGGAGCTAATATTTTTAGCTCTGTCGATTCACTTGAACCTACTGTACATTCAAATAAAGACTTAGTTGCAGAGCTTAAGCGTACTTAAATGATCCTTTCCAACTTTTTTTTGCCGCTACAAAAGGAAGCGCCAAAAGAAGCAGAAATTATTTCACATAAATTAATGCTAAAAGCAGGCTTGGTTGACAAGTCTGCTTCTGGTTTATATAGCTGGTTACCTTTAGGTTTAAAATTACTGCGTAATATCTCGGAGATTATTCGTAATAATCTTAACCAAATTGGCGCTAGCGAATTATTAATGCCTATCCTACAAAACGGAGCTTTATGGTCAGAATCTGGCAGATTAACTGCCTATGGCCAAGAAATGCTAAAAACTGAAGATCGTCATGGTCGCACCTTAATATTTAGCCCAACTAATGAAGAAATTATCACTGATATATTTCGTAAATATGTTAAAAGCTATAAAACCTTACCTTTAAATCTTTACCAAATTCATTGGAAATTTCGTGATGAAATTAGACCACGCTTTGGCGTAATGCGTGCTAGAGAGTTTTTAATGCAAGATGCTTATTCTTTTGATATTAACCAAGAAGCAGCTGCCCTAACCTATCAAAAATATTATGAAACCTATTTAAAAATTTTTCGTGATTTAGGTGTTACTGCCTTACCAGTTAAGGCAGATAATGGCGCTATAGGTGGTGATTTTAGTCATGAATTTCATATTTTAGCTAATTCGGGTGAAAGCGCTATTTATGCTGATGCAGATTTGCTTAGCAACATCGCACAAGGTAATTATCAATTTAAGCAACTTAAAGATTATTACGCTGCCGCTGATGACATGCATGATAGTAAAATTGCCCCACAAAATCTAATTACTAAAAGAGGTATTGAAGTAGGCCATATTTTTAATTTTGGCACTAAATATTCAGAAACATTAGCTGCTTTAGTCACAGATAAAAATGGACAAAAAATTGCAGTTAATATGGGCTCTTACGGTATTGGCGTAAGCCGTATTGTAGCAGCATTAATTGAAAGCTCACATGATGAGCAAGGTATTATTTGGCCAGAAGAAGTAGCACCTTTTAAAATTGTTATTAATCCGCTAGATCAAGCTGAATCTTTTACTAAAGCACAAGAAATCTATCAACAATTACAACAACATAATATTGCTACCTTATTAGATGATAGTAATAGATCACCAGGTGAAAAATTTGCTGCCCATGATTTAATTGGTATTCCTTACCAGATAATTATTGGTAAAAATTCACTTAAAAATAACCAAATAGAAATTAAACAGCGTAAATCAGGTACTAAAGAGTTAATCTCTTATAATGAGGTGCTTGAATATTTTGCTAAATGATGCAGGCTAAAATCTAATTTATAAAATTAGCCAAGTGAAAAATCTGCTCTTTAGGGTAATCTTGTTGCTCAAGCACAGCCCGTAAATATTCTGAAACAATAATAACACCATCTGCTTTAAGTAAAGTTTTGATTTTTTCATTATGCGCTACCGCTAAAATTTTAGCTTGCGGCTTAGCTGCACTACATAAGCTAGTAGCACGATTACCATGAGTAATGATAATATCAGGCTGATAATTTTTAAGAAGTTTTCTAAGTTGATAAATTGCTAAAATATCAAATTTACTACAATTACCAATTTCACGAAATGTGGCTCCTTGCTGCTGTAATGTAGTTTTTACCTGCGCAGCTTTATTGATAATATTTAATACCTCATGCTCTTTATGACGCAAAGCTAAATTATAATTGCAGAACATTTGCTGAATACCACCAGATTTTTTGCAAAACATGAGATTTAAGATTCTTAGTTTGGGATTACCAACCGAGGTTCCTGAGTGATTTTTGGCGCTAGACAAAAATTGTATCGAAGGGCCCTTATTTGGATCCTCTGTACTAGTATCCTGGGTTCCTGAGTGATTTTTGGCGCCAGACAAAAATTGTACCGAAGGGCCCTTATCTGAGTTACTAATAGTTTTTGGCCCCTCGGTACTATTTCTCGCTTCGCTCGAAATCACTCGGGAACCTAAATTATTACGAGCATTCACCCAATATTGCTCACGAATTTTAGCATATTTTAATAAACGTGAAAATGCATAAATCCTACTTGCAACGATACCATTCACGCCATATAAAAAATGACCACGTAATAAATAATGCTTCAAAAAAGCTAAATGCGGCATAATAAGCAATTTAAAAGCCGAAACCGTTTTGCCCTTGCTAAAAAATTCTGCCCCTAAATGATCGGAATAACGATTAATCTTGGCAATTTCTTGTTGATAATTTTGAATAGAACGATGCTCAATATAATTTTGTAATACGGAAATCTTTTCTGGATTTGTCGGCAATACTACATCATGCACCGAACTTTGGCGATATGAACAGCATCTTTTATTATAAAGCTGTAACCATAATTTTTTACGATTAAATTTGCTATTTCTAGTCGGAAAATGCGGAATTTCACAAATATTAATTTTATAACCATGATAAGCATTAATCGTATCACTAGCTAGTAACTCAGCGATTTCTTCTTGCAAAGCATCAGTTAAAACCTCATCTGCATCAAGGTTTAACACCCAATCATTTTTACATTGCTGCTGCGCGAAAAATTTTTGCTGACCATAGCCTGGCCATTCATTAAAAATTACTTTAGCACCAAACTCTTTTGCTATCTCAACTGTTTTATCTGTACTACCAGAATCAACTACCAAAATTTCATCAGCTAAATTTTGCACACTAGCCAAAGTTCGCGCCACACGTAACTCTTCATTTTTTGTAATAATAAATACAGAAAGCTTTGTCTTAACCATAAAGATTCTTTAAAATAATATTTTCTAATTGCTTGGCCGCTTGAGCAAGTGAATATTTTTTGGCCAATAATTGCTCAGCATTTTTAACTAATTTAGTAGCTAATTTAGGTTGCTTGCTTAATTCGGCTAATTGCTCAGCTAATGCAGCAGCATTAATCTCACAAAGTAGGCCGGTTTTACCATGCTCGATAATATCTACAGGTCCTAAAGTTTTAGTACTAACTACCGGCACCCCAGCTTTAAAAGACTCTAAAATCACAATGCCAAAAGGCTCATCAGCCGAAGGTAAACAATATATATCTATGTTTTTATAAAATTCTTGCGTATCTGCAACCCAACCTAAAAACTCGACATTATTTTCAAGTTTAAGCTGATGTGTTTTAGCCTGCAGCTCGGCTTGCTGCTCGCCCTGCCCGCCAATCAAAGCCTTAAAAGAAATATCTTGCTCTTTAAGTAGTGCCAAAGCATCTAAAAACATTAACAAATTTTTTTTCGGCACAAAACGCGCCATCGTACCAATAGTTATAAGATTTTGCTCTTTAGCTTTACTCATTACTAACCTCGCTTATTTACTGGCTGCCAAAGCAGCATCCTGTAATTTAAAAATTTGCTGACATGCTTGCTCAGCTAAATTATGCATTTTGGCAAAGTCATTTTTGCTAAACACGCCACCTTCTGCACTTGCCTGAATTTCGACAATTTCATTAGCATCAGTAAGCACAAAATTTGCATCAACATCAATGTTAGAATCCTCTAAATAATCTAAATCGACAATAGCTTCATCTTGCCACATGCCACAAGAAATTGCGGCAATTTTTTTAACTAGCGGATCTTGCTTAAGGATATTTTCTTGTGCTAATTTTTTAAGTGCTAAACTTAGCGCTACAAAACCACCATTAATTGCAGCAGTCCGAGTACCGCCATCTGCTTGTAACACATCACAATCAATAATAATTTGTCTTTCACCTAATTTTTTTAAATCAAGCGCAGCACGTAAAGAACGCCCAATTAAACGCTGAATTTCTTGGGTACGTCCCGAAGGTTTACCACTGGTAACTTCACGACGTACTCGTTCACCTGTAGCACGCGGCAACATAGCATATTCTGCAGTTAACCAACCTTGATTTTTGCCATATAAAAATTTGGGAACCTTATGCTCAATAGTTGCAGTACATAATATTTTTGTTTGACCGCAACTAACAATACATGAACCTTCTGCATGACAATTTACGTTAGTTTCGAAGGTAATTTCTCGGGTTTGTGCGGCTTGGCGCTGTGAAATTCTTTCCATATTTTTTCGTTAATTATATTGCTTGCAAAATGATATATTAAAAATTATGATTTGGAAGACTTAAATCTTATCTTAAAAATTTAGAAGATTTTTGGAAATATGGAGCACGAAAATAACGAAGAAAACACTCAAAATCCTGTAGCTGATCAAGCTGCTGCCGAGCCAGACACAACAGCTCAAACATCTCAAGAAACTAGCACCCCCAATTATGAGCAAGATGTTAAAGATCTTAACGATAAAATCTTGCGTATGGCTGCCGAACTTGAAAATATGCGCCGTCGTAATGCTCAACAAGCAACTGAATTAAAAAAATATGCAATCCAAGATTTTGCTAAAGAGGTCATTACAGTCCTTGAGAATTTCTATTTGATTATGGACAATGCGCCACATGACCAAATGACACAAGACGAAGTCTTAAAAAATTTTTTTGAAGGCATAAAAATAACTCATGGAGATCTTACCAAAGTTTTTGAACAAAATGGTATTAAGAGAATCCACCCGCTAGGTGAAAAATTTAATCACGATATTCATCAGGTCGTAAGCCAAGAAGAAAGCGACCAAGAGCCCGGAACGGTGCTTAAGGTGATTCAGGCTGGGTACACTCTTAATGATCGTCTTTTAAAAGAAGCCATGGTTGTTGTTGCCAAATAAAGGTAGCACAAAATAATTTGATTTTGCGCTACATAAAATATTAACAATTATTTTGGTAGTTGATCATGAATAAAATCCTTATTGATGCGGTATATCCTCAAGAAACTCGCGTCGTTAAAATCTCAGAAGATAACAAAGTTCTTAATTTTGATTACGAATCTTCAGCAAAAAAACAATTAAAAGGTAATATCTATTTAGCACGCGTCTCACGAGTTGAGCCCTCTTTGCAAGCAGCCTTTGTTGAATATGGTGAAAATAAACACGGTTTTTTACCTTTTTCAGAAATTCATTTTGATTATTTTCAGGTGCCGGCTGAAGATCGCAAAAAATTAGAAGAAGCGATCAAAAAAAATGACTCAGCACAAGAAGAGCAAGAGCAACATGCTAAAGGTAAAAAAAGCGCTAGCTCATCACGTTTAAGCAAAATTGCGCAAAAAGCTGAAGATGATGATTTAGTTGAAACCTCGGCAGAAGATCTAGAAAAACGCCGTAAGAACTTAATCAAAAGCTATAAGATTCAAGAAGTAATCAAAAAGAACCAAGTAATTTTGGTACAGGTTATTAAAGAAGAGCGCGGTAATAAAGGTGTATCACTTTCAACCTATATTACTTTAGCAGGACGTTACTGCGTTTTAATGCCTAATAGTGGTACTAAAAGTGGTGGTATTTCACGCAGAATTGAAAGTGCTGCTGATCGTAAAAGATTAAGAGATTTAGTACGTAGTTTTAAAATGCCTGATGGCACTAGCATTATTTTACGTACCGCAGTATTAAATCATAGTGATGAAGAAATTAAAGCTGATTATAATTTTTTAGTTTCGACCTGGAATAATATTCGCCAAGAAACTTTAAAATCATCAGCACCTGCTTTGATCAATGCCGAAGCTGATGTAATCAAACGATCTTTGCGTGATTTATTTGATGAAGCAACTGAAGAAATCATCGTGGAAGGTTCAGCTGCTGTGGCACTTACCAAAAAATTACTTAAAGCAGCAGGTAATGAAGATGTTAAAAAAGTTAAAGAACATAAGGCTAAGCAAGCAATCTTTAATCATTATAATGTTGAAGATGAAATTAATAGCTTTTACTCAACCAATGCGTCACTTACTTCAGGTGGCTATTTAGTAATTAATATTACTGAGGCTTTAATCTCGATTGATGTGAATTCTGGTCGTGCGACTAAACAGCGTTCTGTCGAAGAAACTGCCCTTAAAACCAATTTAGAAGCTGCTAAAGAAGTAGCGCGTCAATTACGTTTGCGTGATTTATCTGGTCTGATTGTAGTGGATTTTATCGATATGATCGAATTAGAAAATCGTAAAAAATTAGAGCGCTCTTTACGTGCTGCTTTTGAAGGTGATCGTGCGCGTATCCAAATTAGTCGAGTAAGTAATTTAGGCTTGGTTGAAATGTCGCGCCAAAGATTAAAACCTAGCTTAGTAGAAACTAATACTATGCCATGTCCAAATTGTGGTGGTACAGGTTTTGTAAAATCTTATGAGAATCTGTCCGTGG
Organism: uncultured Rickettsiales bacterium; assembly: GCA_963991775.1. GTDB lineage: Bacteria > Pseudomonadota > Alphaproteobacteria > Rickettsiales > JABIRX01 > CAXDRM01. Next base: position 8,894 of record CAXDRM010000051.1, read on the forward strand.
ATGTTTTTAGAGAAATTAGAAGAACCGTAGTACAAAAATCTATTAAAATGATTAAAGTATATGCTTCTCCAGGTACGATTTCTTATTTGATTAATTTTCGTCGTAAAAATCTTGAACATCTCGAGCAAGAACATGGAATTAACGTATTTTTATATGTAGATAATAATCTACGTGATGCGCAATTTAGGGTTGATACAGCTAAGGATATCTCAACAGAAGATAAAGAACTGCTCGAAAATGATAAATCATCTGCTTTTGAACTTGATGATGTTGAAGAAGTAAAACCTAAAAAAACTGCTAAAAATAGCAAGAATACTAAAAGCAGCAAAGCTGCAAGTAAAACAGATAATAAAGGCAATTTAGTCAGTAAAATTTTTAATAAAATCAAGTAAAGTAATTTTGAGGTGGTCATGAAAAAAATTATTTATTCTGCATTATTTATGCTTACTACTCCTGCTTGGGCGGCAACTGAAGGTAATTATCTTACCTTAAATCTCATTAATACAGATGCACAGCTGGAAGATTTTAATAATGAGGATTTTAATCCTTTTGGGGTTGAATCTGATAATCAGGTTTCATTTGGTATAGCCTATCGTTATGCCATAAATTTTGAAGAATATTTTATCGCACCTAAAGTATTTTTTGACTATAATAATCTATCACTCACTGATGCAAGCAATAATAGTTGGGATATTGATTACAGTTTTGGCGCAGGTGTGGATCTTGGTTATGACATCTATACTGATATTGCAGTTGGTATTACAGCTGGTGTAGGAACTTATGAATATGCCATAGATTTAAGCAGTGGTAGTAATTCTAGCTCTGAAGGCTTTTCTTTTGCAGGTGGCTTTTTAGAATATGAATTTGCTGATAACTTTGTTGCCAGCATCGCTTATGAATTTTCGAAAGTAGAATTAAAAGATCCTAATAATAATATTTCGGAATTTGAAATTAATGTTTTCCGCGCCGGTATTTCTTATAAATTCTAG
>CAXDRM010000052.1:0-9684 GCA_963991775.1 uncultured Rickettsiales bacterium
AAGAGCCGGATTAAGTACTATTGGCATAAAATAAAACTTTTGTCCGGTAGCATGACATTTAGTACGTAACTGCAAGATAAAAATATGTGCGAAGCTACTCTGCTGGAAGCAATTTAGTGTAACTAAATGATTCCAGAAATAGCCAAAAATAGGAAGAATTTAATAGACGCGTTCTAGGCGGATAAGTAAGTAGCACTCTTCAGCCGGATTCTGCACCTGATAATCAGTAGAATTTTGCGCATTGATTTCATCTGAGCTACAATTACCATCTTGGGTTATATTGTCATCATAGCCATTATAGGCAGTTACAAAGCCGCGATAAGCATTACCATCATCGATTTTTTGGTCTATGGTTTTAGCATCTTGTGGACTAAAAATCTTACCTTGATTTTGGTATGTTTCATGTGGAACATTAGCAATATAGCTATTACGCTTTTTACCTAATCTGATGAAATTAGCTTGATTATCGAGGAAGTTGGGATTGTTATCAACTTGATGAGAGATTACTGCATAGGAAAGGCCAATATAGCGTTTAGCTGTGAAAGAGCTATTAATTGCTGGGGTGATTTCTTCTAAAAGACGGTAATATCTTAGATGGTTCCAAAAATTATGTTCTTCGCGTAATGAGCCATCACTTAGGCCATCGCCAGCTATAAAGCCATCACCATTGCCATTGCAACCTTCCAACTCAGTAGTAGCAGTGTCAGCTATAAAAGCGCAATCATGCATACGAAAATATTGATGAGCATCATTCATATCGCCGGGAAAGGCCTCAAAGCTTAATTGAAAAGTATGGCTTGCTTGAGAGATTTTGCGGGTTTCATTTATAACTGATTGAAGCTTAGCTGCGCTGGCTAATTTTGTGCCTGCTAAGACTCCTGCTATAATAAGGCCAATTAAGGTTAGAGCTATAGCAAGTTCGATAATAGAAAAAGCCCGAGCTTTCATATGTTATCCCCAAAAAATTCATATCATATTTGGGCTCCTCAAGTGACTATTCTATAAGTCTTTTTTCATTATACAATTTTTTAGAGCTGTAACCAATGATTTTATTTCTTTATTACTAATAATTAATGGCGGCATGAAATAGATTATTTTGCCAAAAGGGCGCAGCCAAACACCATGCTTTATTAATTCTTCACGCAATTTGAAGATATAATCCCAATTAGCATTTTTAAGTTCAATAACAGCTAGAGCACCTTTAATGCGGATCTCTGTTACTTGCTCTAATGAGGCAAAAGGCGTTAATTCATGTATAAAAATTTCTGCAATATTTTGGGTTTTTGCCTCATAATCAGTTTTCTCAAATAAATCTAAAGAGGCATTAGCGGCACTACAAGCTAGCGCATTACCCATAAAAGTTGGCCCATGCATTAAAGCTTTATCTAAAGATTCATCAAGGAAAGCATTATAGATTTTATCATTTGCCATAGTAACAGCTAAAGTAACCGTACCGCCAGTAAGAGCTTTGCCTAAGCATAAAATATCAGGGGTTATTTTAGTTTGATGGTAAGCAAATTTTGTCCCTAAGCGGTAAAAGCCGGTAGCGCATTCATCAAAAATTACTAAGATGTTGTATTTTTTTGTAAGCTTAACAATTTTTTCAAGTTGGGCAGCACTATGTTCAATCATGCCGCCGGCGCATTGGATTAAAGGCTCAATAATTAAAGCGGCAGCTATATCTTGATTTTGCAGCAGAAATTTCTCAAAAGAGGCAAATTCTTGCTTAGTTTTAGGAATTTTAGTAACTAGCTGTCTTGGTAGATAATTTTTAAATTTAGCATGCATCCCAGCTTTAGGATCGGCAAGGCTCATACCGCCCATAGTGTCACCATGATAACCATTTTGGAAAGACATAATCTTGCATTTTTTAGCGTCGCCTTGATTTAAAAAATATTGCACAGCCATTTTAAGTGCTACCTCAACAGCAGTTGAGCCAGAATCTGAGTAAAAAACTCTGGTTAATTTTTTATTTTTTGTCTCATCTGTGCGATTAACAAATTTAACTAGGCGTTCTGCTAAATTATAGGCAGGTTTGTTGGCTAGCCCTGCAAACATTACATGCGGCATGGTTTTTAACTGGCGCTGCATAGTTTTTAGGATGTGCGGATGATTATAGCCATGACAAACGCTCCACCAAGAGGAAATACCATCAATTAATTTAGTGCCATCTTCTAAAATAATCTGACAGCCTTTAGTTTTTTTAACCGCTAGTGGTAACTTAGCAGTTTGCATTTGGGTATAAGGTAGCCAGAGATGTTTAAAGCCTTGTTTTAGCAACATAAAGTTAGAAAGTTATAAATTTGTGACAAGCATTTATAACTTAAAAGCTAAAATAGGGCAATAATCTTTATATGATTGTGTTTAATCAATATGGAGTGGTTCTAATCCTGCCAACCGAACTCTGGGTTTGCCGAAGGGCGAGGTTTGGTGGGATAAGTTAATAATCATTTAGAACATAGCTATGCATAGCTGTCCGTTTTGTAAATGATGAAGTGATCATTTACAAATACTCCTGATGCGTGATGGCACAGCTATATTCTAAGTGATTTATAAGAAAAAAGAGTTTTCTATTATTTAATTAGTAATGTGCAAATTAGTTATGCTAATAAATAGCCCATTTGTCATTCAGATAGGTTTCTACTTCGCCACGTTCAGTATCATCTAAAGCACGATCGAAAATGATGATCTCGGCGATTTCTCCTTTCATTCTATAAGAGGTATTATTAACAATCGGTAGAGCACCTACAGTAAGACGATTTACATTTCTTGTAATAGTTCCACCGGATTTCTGGCCGCGATAAGTACCATTTCTATAAACTTTCATATTAGAGCCATCCAGAATGATTGAAAAAATACCTAGATGAGGTCCAGAGCTTAGATTGCTTGAATAGGTAAAATCTCCACCATTATGCCGATGATAATGTTTACCACCTTGTTGAAATAATGAAAAACCATCATTAACGGTAGTGTTACGCGATAATTCCATAATAGTTTGTTCCTGATTTCCACCTTCTTGAGCATATTGTGCAACTGCAAAAATAGCTCCTTGGCCGATATTTCCAAAGCTTGAATTTACAAAATAGTCCGTGCCATCAAAATCAAACACTGTTAAATTATTAAAATCACTATTCGCAATATGAGTGGCTTGATCATTAGCTATGCTTTGACTAACATGAAATGCATTTTCTGATTTATCTTGCCAGGTAAGCACACCTTCTTCGCTAATAACAGTGGTTGCATCACTAGCATCATACCAAGCATGTAAATTAGCTTCTAAATTTGGGCAACAAAAAGAAGATCCAGATTCCTCTTCTTCAGTTACATTAGAACTGTTAGTATCCCAATTATTATCAGCTTGATTTAGTGCAACTAAATTGCTGGCATTGCTAATCATTTTTTTACTAACTTGAAACGCGCCATAGGCAACAGCTATAGCAATAATAACTATGGAGATTTCAAGTAGGGTAAAGGCTTTATTTTTAGACATAAATCAAACAAAATGATATTACATAAATAAAGCAATAAAATACTAAAAGCAATTATCATGCGAAATTTAGAGGAAGCAGCAGAACATAAATCACTATTAGGTAATATTTGGCAGCAGCATGAAGTTAAGCCAGAGCTTAAAGAAGCTTTAAGTAAGAAACATGCCTTACCTGAGTTAATTCTTAATTTTTTAGCGAGCAAATTTGCTGATTTGGCAGAGGCTGAACAGTTTCTTTATCCAACCCTAAAAAGCACTATGCAAGATCCATTCATTCTTAAAGATATGGAAAAAGCGGTTAAGTTAATTTATCAGGCGTTAAAAGAAGGTAAAAAACTGGCAGTATTTGGTGATTATGATGTGGATGGAGGCACTTCGAGCGCCTTACTTAAAAATTATTTTGCCAAATTAGGTCATGATTTAACCATCTATATACCAGATCGTATTGCCGAAGGTTACGGGCCTAATAGTCAGGCTTTTGCTAAATTAAAAGAGCAGGGCATTGATTTGGTTATTACTGTAGATTGTGGTGCTACCTCATTTGAGCCTTTAGAAGCTGCTAAGCAGTTAGGTTTAGAGGTGATAGTAATAGATCATCATTTAACTAGTGATAATTTACCTGAGGCACTAGCGATTATTAACCCAAATCGTGCTGATGAGCAGGGTGAATATAGCTATTTATCGGCAGTAGGTGTATGTTTTTTAATGTTGGTAGCTTTGCAGCGTTATTTGCGCGAGCAAGAGTTTTTTAAAGAAAAGCCTGCACCAGATCTGCGTGAATTTTTAGATTTGGTAGCACTTGGCACAGTATGTGATGTGGTACCTTTAGTTGGTTTAAATAGATCATATGTACAGCTAGGCTTAAAGCGTTTAGCTGCTACTAATAATTCAGGTTTAAAAGCCTTGTTAAATAGTGCAGCAATTAGTGATGAAGATTATACCAGCTATCATTTGGGCTATATTATTGGACCCAGAATTAATGCAGGTGGTAGAGTAGGCGAGGCATCACTTGGCGCCAAATTACTTAGCAACACAGATCTAAATAAAGCACAATCTCAAGCTTTAAAATTAGAGCAGCATAATAAAGAGCGTAAAACTATAGAGCTGCTAGTACAAGAAGAAGCTATAGCACAAATTCAGGAGCATAATCTGGCCCAAGGCTCAGTATTAATTGTAGCAGGTACAAATTGGCATCCGGGGGTAATAGGTATTGTGGCAGCACGTCTTAAAGAAAAATATAATCTACCTACTGCAGTAATAGCTTTAATGGAAGATGATACGGGCAAAGCCTCGGCGCGCTCGATAAAAGGCGTTGATTTAGGTAATGCCATTGTAGCAGCGCGCGAGGCTGGGTTGTTAATAAATGGGGGGGGGCACAAGATGGCAGCAGGTTTTACTATTGCTAAGGAAAAAATTAGCGACTTTCGAGAATTTTTAAATAAAGAATTAGCCGAGCAAGTAAGCGAGGCTAGAAAACAAGCCACACTTAATTATACAGCCCATCTAGCAGTTAATGCACTTTCTGTAGATTTAGTAAAATCTTTAGATATTTTAGCACCTTTTGGTATGGCTAATAGTGAGCCACGTTTTGTGTTATCTGGCTGTAAGATTGTGAATAAAATTATTATGGCCGAGAAGCATTTAAAGCTAATAATTGCCGAGCAGGCTAGCAATATTTATGGCAAATCAATAGAGGCAATAATTTGGCAAGCTAAAGATACTGTGTTTTGGCAATTTTTTGAGAATTATCAAGGAGAAGAAATTTCTTTATTAGGCAAATTACGCATTAATAAATGGCAAGAAAGAGAGCGGGTGCAGTTTGAGGTGGAGGATGTTTTAACAGGGTAATATGTTTAGAGCAAAAGAAGACTCGTCATAATATTAGCTTCAACTAATGAGTTTGACCTATGTTGGAAACTATGTTATAATGTACGTGAGTTTAAGAAGAGAGAGTTATGACAAAGGCGAAGCAGAAATTTATTGAGAGAGCAGAATTACAAAATTTACTCGAAAAATTTAAAGCAGAGAATAATAGTTCAATAGAAACCTTATTAAATACTTATTGTGATGTATATGAGCAAGCAGATGCTTTGACAAAAGATGAAGAAGTAGAAGCTAATCTCTATAAAGAAAAACTATCAAGAGTAGATAGTGTAATTAACCAAGTATTACTAGGTTTTAAGTTACATTTGGGATCTGAAGATATAACAAGACTTTTTACAATAGATGATTCAGTTAATGTAACAAAACAGCAAGTAAAATCTTCTTTGAGAAGTTTAAAAGAATCCCTCATTCCAGATGCGATGGCTCTTTTAAAAGCAGAGCTTGTACAAAAGCAAGATAGTAAAATATCTGCTCCAGTAACAGCGTTAGATATTGACAGAAAAGCCAATATTACCCAGAAAATTTTAGAAATATTGGCAGAAGAGCAAAGTGCAGAATTTAAAGATTATTATGGTCGTTTTATCGCTATACCAAAACTTTTAGCAGAAGTAGCAGAGCGTCTTAGTAAACAAGACAAGTTTCAACAGCAACTCAAGATTATAGAAAAATTATTCGACAAAGAAGTATCTGATGAAAAAAAAGCTGAATTAGAAGCAAGATTAAATTCTATAGAAGCATCTATAAAATCACTAGTTGAGCGTATAGATATATCGACTGAAAGAATAGAAATGTTAGAAGAATTAAATGCACAAAGAATAGAATTTATCGAGAGGCATAATCAAGAATTATTGGGTGTGGAATTAGATAAAACAGCTTTGAGTTTTGCTGATTTATTCAAGCTTAGCGAGCCAGCAAGTTATTCAGAACAGCAGATCTTAGGATCTGTAAGAGCTCTTATGGAGCGTTATGCTATAAAAAAAGAACAGCGTAAAGAGAAGCAAGTAGCAGAATTATCAATTAAGGCTTTAAAAACAGCAGAACAATTGGCCAAGCAGCCTAGTATCACTGATGATCAGCTGCTATCTGTTATAAGAAAATATTTAAATTCAACAGAATTTAAACAAGCAGTAAATAACATAAAGCAAGATTTTGAGGCTTCTGGCAATGATACAAGTTTAGTTTCTAATTTTATAGATGCCAGGTTAAAATCTATATGGGTAGATCTACCACGAGAGGATGGTAAGCCTATAGCTTTTTTTGAGATCCCAGAAACTAATTACACATACTTACACACTATATCTATTATTGAAAATTTTATAGCAGATTGGTCTGGTGAAGAGCGTCCAACATTAACTAAATTTCCTGAGCCACAATTGTTAGAGAAAGCTGTTGGAAAGATTTTAGGAGCGGAAAACTCAAGAGATTTTAGAAGATATTTATTATCAATGAGTGAGTTTGGCATAAAAAGACAAATTGATGGTTATCGTGCAGAGATAAGTAAAAAAGAAGAATTAATAAAAGACACGCAAGAATTTAAGAAAAAATTCACTGGAATATCTATTGAAGCTATTAAAGACGAAATAGCTGAGCTTCAATATAACATTAATAAAGCTCTTGCTTCTCTAGATTATGCACAGGAAGTTCAAATACAATTAAATGATCAATTAGAAGGAATTAGAGTAAATTTTGCAGCGCAAAACGCAGCAGAGTTATTAATCATAAATGAGCCGGTAGTTTTTACTGTGGAACAGGTAAGGCAGAGCATATTACGCACTAAGCAAAATATTGAGAATCAAAGAGAATTTGCCGATTTATTTTCGGAATTAGCGCATATAATAATGTCAGATCAAGTTACATTTAATTTTCCTAATCTTTCTGTCGCTACAGATAGTCAATATAGTTTTGCGGGCTTCAAAAAACATAGTGTAGCTGAAGATTTTGTAAATAAATTAAAAGAGCAGATAACTGGTATTAATGCGGTTATTCATAAAGTTGGAGAAAGTAAAAAGAATCCAAAATATCAGGTTGAGCTAGCTTGTGATCCAGAAATTCTCCCTGCTTTGCGTCAATATATACAGGCTAATCACCAAACTATAGAAGATATGAGGGAAGAATTGGAGAAATTAAAGGCGAAAGATGTAGCGGCAGCAGATGAAAAAGCAGCAAAGTTAATAGAAGAGGAACAGCAGTCTATTGCGGAACCTTCTAAGAAAAATAAAAAGAAGAAAAATAAAGCATCAACTAAACAGGTTGAACAAGCTGAATTAAAATTAATGGAAGAAGAAGATGAGCTTGCTAGTGCTTTACGTAAACAGCAAGAAAAAGCTGCGCGTCAAGCATTATACCAGGAAAGATCTCAGCAAAAAGCTGAACGTAAATTGATGTTTGCACAAGAACAATCAATGAAGCAGATGCTTAAAGCAGAGCGTGAGGTTATGCTTAAAAGAGCCGAACAGCAACAGATGTTTAAAGAAGATAAATTTGATGCACAGCTTGAGCAGGCTTTACAAAATCCTTACAGCAAAGAAACTATGTTAAGCAATTTACCAGATGCTTTATGGGTTAAATTGCAGAAATTATCTACTTTAGAAGGAGCTGAACTTTACTTAAAAGGTAGTTATTTATACCGTGCTGATCAGCCAGAGCGACAAGTTAATGATCTTGATTTTGAATTACATTTGCCAGGTAAGTTTTTTGAAGATTCTGTTAATTCTGAAAAAGTAACAAACATAGCAGCAATATTAGATATTGAACCTGATGCGCAAAAGATAAAAATCTTTGAGGATTTTAGTAAACAGCCTTTTAAATTTAATGTGAATGTTGAGTTGGGTAAGCATGTGGAATTTGTTATTTATGATAAAAGACATCTTCCTGAAAAACAAACAGCATGGCTAACTGGTTTAGATGCGCAGCGTTATCTTATTGATCCTGAAACCAGGTCATTTAAAGCTGAGAATTTAACTTCTGTTGCAGGTAATCTTGCTTTTGGTAAAGGAGAAGTAACAATTAATCAGGATAATCTTAATTTCAAAAATCTATTGCGTTTAGCTAAACATAGTTTGGATCGAGATATTACGTTTGAGCAATGGGTAGGGTGCGCTTCCCAGGTTGCAGTTCCTAGGGGCTATGAAAAAAATAAACAATATCAAACTTTTTTGACCAGATTTCCTGAAGGGTCACAGGCTAGGCAGGATTTTGAGGAAAAAATGGCAGCTTGTTGTGTAATCCCTAAGGCACCTCAGCAAGATATGGGCAGAAATAGTAGCGGTATCACTTCTGTTTCACCACATAGCCCATATTTGGTGGAGCGTACAGATACTAATAGAACTTCTACGGCGATGACAGATAGAGAGAGTGCTAATTCACTTATTGCGGGCTTTGTGACCCCACCACCTCCCTATATAACAGAAAGTAAAATGCTGCCAGCGCTTACAAAATCATCACCACCACGTGATTCAGTGCAAACACCTAAAGCTACGAAGCCAGATTATGCGCGAGGTATCAAACCTGAGGATTTTGCAAAAAGTCAGGGCCCTGGAGGGCGAGGCTCTCCTCTATTCAGATAGAAAATTGCATCAGCACTAATTTTATGATATAGTATTACGGTAATGCTAACAGATTAAGGAGGATAACTTATGCGTAGTACCGAAGATAAAAAGACAGAATACATGTCTTTAACTCAAATTAGTAAAGTAGAATTGATAGGTTTGCTCATGATGAAATATAATGAGCTAAACCAAGTATCAGGAGTAGAAGTTAAAGTGCAGAATATTCTCGAGGAAAAATTATATAAACTAGCAATTAGCAAAAGATCTAACTTTACTATAGAAGAGCTCCAGCAAAATATGGAGCAGATTTTAGCTGAAGTGCTTGATAAAAAAGATTTGGCTGAAATATTTCCAGAAGATAGCACAGAAATAGATTTGCGAAGTCATTTTGAAGTTAATATTAGTGCTAAACAAGCTGCAGGTTTAGATGCTGTGCAGCAATTAGTGCAAGCAAGTTACCAAGAGCAAGATATTAAGGCAAAAAACATCAGGAAAAATATGAGCAGAATAATAGCTGAATTTTTTCCACAACTAGCTCAAGATCGGCTGGATGAAAAAGCTATGCATGCTTTTAAGCAATATACTGGTGCTACCATAAGGCAGATGCGTTATCCAGGTCAAACCCAAGATTATCAAAGAGTTGTTTTGGAGGAGGTTACAGATACCCCCACTCTCTTGAGAGATTTATTTATTGATCGTATGGCAGATGAGCAATATGCAGAATATATGCGGCTTGCTATTAATTATTCATTTAATTCAGAAGAT
>CAXDRM010000053.1:0-9572 GCA_963991775.1 uncultured Rickettsiales bacterium
TATTTACAGCAAAATGAGCTTTTAGTTGTGCTGATTTTACCCGTTTCTTAATATCTTCTAAAGTTTGAAGATAATTGTTTGATTCTATGATTTCTGACATCCTTTAATAAAAATTACTTTCGAAACATAATAGCACGGGTAATTGCTATTTGAAATGTGTAAAAGAACCATTATTAGTTGCACATTTACAATCTAACTATAAAATGCCTTTCCACGAAAACTATTCACAAAAACTCTTAGTTTTAATTTCAACATAATGATCTGGTCGTAATTATTATGCTGGGGTGGTCATTTCCGTAAGGCATGACATACTCTACCAGATCTGAGTGTTGTGCACCCCAGCACCAAACCTTCCTATTTGTAACAACTAAAATTTTGCCAATAGTTAAGTTTGTCAAATATTGCTGCTCTCCTCTTAAAAGCATAAAATTTGATTAGTACATTTTGTTACAGGCTTTACAACTAAGCAACACAAAATTACTGATAATCTAGCATGCTTAGAAACTAAATTTTTCTCTAGCAGCTATACAATTTTAATAAGAAATTTAATCAATGAATTTGCCAGCTAGTATTACCTCAATCTAAAAATCTTTTAATGAAATATGCACAAAAAACAATTGTCTAGTGAGATAATCAGGAATAAACATTACACAAGTAGGTGAAAGTATAGTTTATAAATCAGCGTAAAAAATTCTGCTTCTCTTACCATAAATCATATACAAACTGGCAGCTGCCTAAAATTCTATTAACCTAAAAAATAGAGGTAAACATCATGAGCATAGCAACACAAAAAATGCAAAATTTAAATACAAAAACTAGTAAAGCATCTGATTTATTTGTTAAAGCATTAGAAGCTGAAAATGTAGAATATATTTTCGCCGTACCAGGTGAAGAAAATTTAGATATGTTGGAGTCACTTAGAACCTCCAAAATAAAATTAGTGCTTACCAGACATGAACAAGGTGCAGCTTTCATGGCTGCAACCTATGGACGTTTAACCGGTAAAGCCGGAGTTTGCATGGCAACACTTGGCCCGGGTGCTACCAATTTTGCTACACCTGCTGCCTATGCTCATCTAGGAGCATTCCCGCTAATTATGATTACCGGTCAAAAACCAATCAAAAAATCCAAACAAGGACAATTTCAAATTATTGATATAGTGAGCCTCTTTGACCCTATCTGTAAAATGTCAAAACAGATTGTACATGGTAATACTATTCCTGCTTTAGTACGTGAGGCATTTCGTACTGCTGAAGAAGAAAGACCTGGTGCTGTTTTGCTAGAGCTTCCTGAAGATATTGCAGCTGAAGCTACTGATGAGCAAGTAATTACTCCACATGAACGTCATTATGCAGTTGCAAATGATGCTGTGTTAAATAAGGCAGTAGAAATGATTAAAGCAGCAAAAATGCCCCTTATTTTGGTTGGAGCTGGGGCAAATCGTAAAGATGCTAGAAATGCTCTTAGCGATTTTGTACATAATAGCAATATTCCATTTTTTAATACTCAAATGGGTAAAGGAGTAATTGATGAACGCTCTAAATTATTTTTAGGCACAGCCGCTTTATCTGATGGAGATTATTTACATTGTGCTATTGAACGCGCTGATTTAATTATTAATGTTGGTCATGATGTGGTTGAGAAGCCTCCATTTTTTATGGAAGAAGGAGGTAAACAAGTAATACATGTTAATTATAAATCAGCACAAGTTGATCAAGTTTATTTCCCACAACTAGAAGTGGTTGGTGATCTGGCAGCTTCTATTACTGCGCTACAAAAAAAATTAAGTGGCAAAGTTGCTATAGATAGCTCCTATTTTGAGAAAATTCGTACAGAAGTTGAAGCTCATATTGAAAAAGGTGCAGATGATGAACGCTTTCCTATCATTCCGCAACGTTTTGTAGCAGATACTAGAAAAGTTATGGGCGATAAAGATATTATCGCTCTTGATAATGGTATTTATAAAATATGGTATGCCAGAAATTACAAAGCCTATCAACCTAATACCGTACTTTTAGATAATGCTTTGGCAACTATGGGTGCAGGCTTACCTTCTGCAATGCTCGCTGCAATGTTGGAACCTGAACGTCGCGTTATGGCTATTTGTGGTGATGGTGGTTTTATGATGAATAGTCAAGAAATAGAAACCGCAGTTCGTCTTGGTCTTAACCTAGTAGTAACTGTATTAAATGATAGCTCTTACGGGATGATTCGTTGGAAACAGGCTCATGCTGGCTTTGCCGATTGGGGTTTAGAATTTGGTAATCCAGATTTTGTCAAATATGCAGAAAGTTATGGTGCAACAGGACATCGCGTTACTAGCGCTGCAAATTTGATCCCTACTTTTGAAAAAGCTTTCCAAGCAGGTGGCGTACATTTAGTTGATTTACCTGTAGATTATTCTGAAAATCAAAAAGTGTTAATTGATGAACTTGAACAAAAGGTATGTTTAATATGAGCCCCCTTGCTAAAACTGAAAATTCTGATCAATTAGAAGTTGTTAATCCTTTTGATCAACAAGTAATTGGTTCAGTACCACTTACTAATGCAGCAACTGTTGAACAATATTTAGAAGACGCTCATCAGCTTTTTCGTAAACGCAATAATTGGTTACCAGCCTATAAACGTATCGCTATTTTAAAAAGCACCGCCAAAATCATGCAAAACCGCTTTGAGGAACTGGCCTTTCAAATTGCAAATGAAGGTGGTAAACCCTTAATTGATGCAAGAGTCGAAGTTGCTCGTGCCATTGATGGAGTTGAATTATCTATTAAAGAGCTTGCTCATCTAAAAGGCACAGAAATTCCGATGGATTTAACCGAGGCTGGTGCAGGACATTTAGCTTTTACTACACGTGAACCTCTAGGTGTAGTTGTAGCAATATCTGCCTTTAATCATCCACTTAATTTAATTGTACATCAAGTAGCTCCTGCTATTGCTACCGGTTGTCCAGTATTAGTAAAACCTGCAGATGATACTCCGCTTTCATGCAAAACTTTTGTTGAAATTCTTTATGAAGCTGGCTTACCTGAAAATTGGTGTCGCTTTGTTGCTTGTGATATTCCAACGGCAGAAAAAATGGTTACAGATAAAAGAGTGGCATTTTTTAGTTTTATTGGCTCTGCCAAAGTTGGTTGGATGTTACGCAGTAAATTAGCAGCAGGTACACGTTGCGCTTTAGAACATGGTGGCGTTGCACCGGTAATAATTGATGAAACAGCTGATCTTGAAGCAATGATTCCCACCTTACTTAAAGGAGCATTTTATCATTCAGGCCAAGTTTGTGTATCTGTACAGAGAGTTTTTGCGCCCAAAAAATTAGCCTCAGATATTGCAGATCTTTTAGCAACAGGCGCTAAAAAACTAGTCGTTGGTAATGCTATAGAAGAAGCGACTGAATGTGGTCCGCTAATTCGTCCGCGTGAAACTGACCGCGTAGCAGACTGGATAAATGAAGTAAAAACTTCGGTAATTGCTGGTGGAGAAAAATTAAGCGCTAGCACCTATGCTCCAACTGTGTTATTGAATCCTGCGCAAGATGCTAAAATATCAACACAAGAAATTTTCGGCCCTGCCCTAGCTGTATATGCTTATGATGAAATAGATCAGGCCATAACCCAAGCTAATGCTTTACCTTTTGCCTTTCAGGCTGCAGTTTTTACTAAAAATCTTGATATTGTAATTAAAGCTGTACAAGAGCTAGATGCTACTGCTGTGATGGTTAATGAGCATACAGCTTTCAGGGTCGACTGGATGCCTTTTGCAGGACGTAGAGAATCTGGTTATAATATAGGAGGTATTGGTTATACTATGCATGATATGACTCAAGATAAAATGGCAGTTATTAAGCTTTAAAAAATAAAATCTGCAGAAACTATTGCTGTAAATAGTCCAATATAGAATTGCAATATAATTATGGAGGCTTATGAATATCATGAACCTTTTTAGAAATAATTATGAAAATCATCTTAGCAGCATTAATTACAATAATTTCTCTGGTAACTAATACAGCTCATGCCTGCGAATGTAGTCATATTACTAAAAAACAAGTGCGAGCAGCACAACAAAAATGGGCAGCTGGTATTGTAGCAATTGGTAAAGCTGCAGATCAAAAAGCTGTAGCAGAAAAACATCTAGATACATTATATGCTTATGATTTGGGTGAAGTATTATTTAAACCTACTAAAGCAGCTCAAAAACAATTTAGAGCTACTAAAAATGATGCGCTATCTTATTTTGTCACAGGTCATATTAAGGAAGATAAAGGTTTTGCTTTAGCACCTTTTACTAAAGTAAAATTTAAAAATGAGCAAATCATCATTGATTGTGATTCAGCTTTAGCAATGGGTAATTATTATTTTACTTCAAACACAGGTGAAATAATTAAAGTTGAATATAGCTTTGGTTATATAAAAAATAATGCCGGTAAATTAAAAATTAATTTACATCACTCCTCTTTGCCTTACCAAGGTAAATAAAGGGTTTTACAAGTAAAAAAAGCTATAAAACTCAACCAAGTAGTATTTGAGATGAAATTACAACCTAGAAATTCTTTTTATAGTTGAATATTATTTCATACATGGTAAAAAGCGTCGTACGAAAACCACGTTATTTTATCTCAACGGTTTTAATTCAACATATTGATCTGGTCGTTATTTTATTTATGCTGGGGCTGTCATGTCCGTAAGGCATGACATACTCTACCAGATCTGAGTGTTGTGAGCCCCGGCACCAATATTTATTGGAAAATCAGAATTCATTAATCCCAACACTGATAAATTTATCAAATTATATAGATATTAAGCAACTGCTTTATCTGAGTAATTTGGTAAAAACACTATATCTGACCAATATTGTAAAACATTTTTCATCAATTCTACTAATTTATTGAAATCAAAGGGTTTGGTAATATAGCAATTAGCACCAAGAGCGTAACAAGCATTTACATCATTTGCTGCTTGTGAGCTTGTAAATACTATTGCTGGTATAGATTTTAATGCTGTGTCACTTTTAATTTTACGCAAAATATTATAGCCTGTTTCTTTAGGTAAATTAAGATCCAGTAAAATAATATCTGGCTGCGCATAATTTTCGTAACCAGGCTTATTGTAAAGCATGTCTAAAGCCTGTTGACCATCTTCAGCTACATCAAAACTCAACTGGCCAATTCTAGCAAAAGCCTCTTGTAGCAAAATAATATCTCCTTCATTATCCTCAACCAAAAGAATTTTTAAATCTTCCATAATACACCTACCCGTTGTGAATTGTTAATTCACAATACAATGTAGAGTCAAGTTGACAATATATTTTATTAAGCGAATTTGCGCTCGGCGATGAGCTTCTTGATTTCACCAATTGCTTTGGCAGGATTTAAGCCTTTTGGACAAGTTCTAGTACAATTCATGATAGTGTGACAACGGTAAAGTTTAAATGAATCATCTAATTCGTCTAATCTTTCACCAGTATGTTCATCACGTGAATCTGCAATAAAACGATAAGCTTGCAATAAGATAGCAGGCCCTAAATATTTGTCGCCATTCCACCAATAGCTTGGACAAGAAGTTGAACAACATGCACAAAGTACACATTCATAAAGACCATCTAATTTTTCACGATCTTCTGGAGATTGTAATCTTTCTTCACTTGCAGGAGCATTAGTATCGGTTTTTAACCAAGGTTGCACTGAAGAATATTGCGCATAAAAATTAGTTAGATCTGGAACTAAATCTTTAACCACAGGCATGTGTGGTAATGGATAAATACGTACATCACCTTTCACTTCAGCAATTGGCTTAATACAAGCTAAAGTATTAGTGCCATCAATATTCATTGAGCATGAACCACAAATTCCTTCACGGCATGAACGTCTAAAAGTTAAAGTTGGATCAATTTCATTTTTGATTTTAATAATTGCATCAAGCATCATTGGGCCGCAATCATCAAGATCAAGTTCAAAAGTATCGATTCTCGGATTTTGACCAGTTTCAGGATCAAAACGATAAATTTTAAAAAGCTTTAAATTTGTGGCAGACTTATTGGCACATTTAAAAAATTTGCCTTTGTTAGAAATTTTAGAATTTTTAGGTAATGCAAACTCAACCATTAGTAAACTCTCTTTTTAGGTGGAATAGGTTTCATCTCATCAGTCATAGTGTCCAACACTACTTTCTTATATTTGATATCAACATTGCCTTGATCGTCAATCCAAGCCATAGTGTGCTTCATCCAGTTTTTATCGTCTCTTTCTTTAAAATCATCACGTGCATGTGCACCACGACTTTCTTTACGATTATAACCCGATTTAATAGTAAGCATCGCCAGTGGTAACATGTTATCTAACTCAAGTAACTCGACTAAATCACTGTTCCAAATTAAGCCCTTATCTTTAAGGCCAATATCTTTAGCATCGCCCATAACTTTAGAAAGCTTACCGATTCCTGAAGCCATAATTTCTTCAGTTCTAAATACAGCAGCATGTTTTTGCATAGTACGCTGCATGTTAAGGCGTACTTCCGCTGTATTAAGCTCACCTTTTAAATGTAACATTTTATCAAGACGACTAAGTGCTTTTTCTACAGATTCTTTATTTAAACTAGTATGCGGCGTATTTGGTTTGACTAATTCTTTAGCTCTAATACCGGCGGCACGTCCAAATACCACTAAATCTAATAACGAATTTGAACCAAGACGATTAGCACCGTGCACTGAAACACAACCTGCCTCACCTACCGCCATTAAGCCTGGTACGATTTTTTCTTTTCCTTTAGCATCTAGAGTAATTACCTCTGTTTTAGCATTGGTTGGAATACCACCCATATTATAATGCACAGTTGGTAATACTGGGATTGGTTGTTTAGTAACATCTACACCAGCAAAAATACGTGCAGTTTCTGAGATACCAGGTAATCTTTCAGCAAGAATTTCAGGATCAAGGTGATTTAAATGTAAAAATATATGATCACCATCTTTACCAACACCACGGCCTGCATTAATTTCCATGGTCATAGCACGACTAACTACATCACGTGAAGCAAGATCTTTAGCGGAAGGTGCATAACGTTCCATGAATCTTTCACCTTCGCTATTTACTAAGTAACCACCCTCACCACGAGCTCCTTCGGTAATTAAACAACCAGAACCATAAACTCCTGTTGGATGAAATTGAACAAATTCCATATCTTGCATTGGCAAACCGGCTCTTGCTACCATAGCATTTCCATCACCTGTACAAGTATGAGCAGAAGTTGCAGAAAAATAAGCGCGTCCATAACCACCTGTGGCTATAATAACTAAATGCGCTTTGAAAACGTGGATAGTTCCGGTATTTAAATCAAGAGCAGTAATACCTCGACAAGTACCAGCTTCATCCATAATTAAATCTAGAGCAAAATATTCAATAAAGAAATTTGCTTTATTTTTTAAAGCTTGTTGGTAAAGCGTATGTAAAATTGCGTGACCAGTTCGATCTGCCGCGGCACAAGTTCTTTGCGCGGCTTTACCTTCACCATATTCAGTAGTCATACCACCAAAAGGTCTTTGGTAAATTTTACCCTCTTCAGTACGTGAGAATGGTACACCATAATGTTCTAATTCGATAACTGCTTGCGGTGCATTTTTACAGAGATATTCGATTGCATCTTGGTCACCTAACCAATCAGAACCTTTAACTGTATCATAAGCATGCCAACGCCAATCATCATCACCCATATTAGCAAGAGCTGCAGAGATACCACCTTGCGCGGCGACCGTATGACTTCTAGTTGGAAATACTTTTGTAACACAAGCGGTTTTAAGACCTGCTTCTGCCATACCAAGAGTAGCTCTAAGACCAGAACCACCTGCTCCAACTACTACTACATCATATTCATGTTCAATAATTTCATATGATTTTTTAGTCATTACACCACTATTTGTACATATTTGTTAATTGCCGCAAAAAACAAGAAAATTCCTGTTAACCAAGCAAATAATTTAATAAAGATTATCAAAGTAATTTTAGCACAATTGCAGCTTACATAATCTTCGATTATTACTTTGACACCCATAGTTGAGTGAAAAATCATAATAAGAAGCATTGCTGTAAAAATAATAAGAGAGACTGGATAACCATAAAATTTACTAGCAAAAGTAGATGGGTTACTCACACAGCCAACACATACCAACTTCATTGCAAACCAAATTGCGAGTGGAATTAACGCTATTGCTGTAATTCTTTGCCACCACCAATGATCCACACCATTTCTTGCTGATCCTAAACCTTTGGCAATTTTAAGTGGAGTTTTCATCTTAATATACCATATTTTTTAATGCATAAAACCAAACATATGCTGTTAAAGCAAAAGCTGAAGCAATAACTGCTAAGCCTGAAAGCTTAACTTGTTTGATAGAATATCCTTTACCAATATCCCAAAATAAATGTCTGATGCCATTTGAAAAATGATAAAAAAATGCCAATAACCAAAATAGTAAAGCCACTTTACCAATTATTGTCGCAAAAAAACCTTCGACTAATAAAACAAAGGTTTTGCCAAAAGCTATAGCTTGAAATTCAGTGAAGATAAAATGCCACGCAAAAACTAGCAAACCGAAATATAGGAAAAAACCTGATGCTCTGTGTGAGATTGAAAGAACAGAAGTAATTTGCGGTTTATAGATAGTTAAGTGCGGAGATAATGGTCTGTTTTGAGACAATTTATCTGTCATAACTAACTAGATAATTTATGTTCTTTGAACTCTACATGCTTTCTAGCTACAGGATCGTACTTTCTAAAAAGCATTTTATCGGTAATTTGTTTTGGGTTTTTCTTTTTAACATAGAAAAACCCAGTACCTGCTGTGCTAACTAATTTGATTAATATGTTTTTCTTCGACTTACCAGCCATGATTTCACCTTGTAATTTAGTAGCAACATAATATAAGGAATGACTCCTAAGAGTCAAGCTCTAGATCATTAAAATTCTTTTAGAAATATTGCTGTTATTCCTTATTATAACTGGTTGCAAGTGTTTAGCACCTATAATATTATATATCTACATAAAGTGAGGTCAAATAATGAAAGAAAATACTATAGTCGAGAGTTTGCGGGAGAAATTCACAGGAGATAATCTTGAAGACATTACTAATATGGAAATTGAGTACGTATTAAACAAAAATAACCATTCTTTGGCAAGTCTATATGAATGTTGCAGAAATACTCCGCAAGAAGAGGAAAACCTAAGCTCTAACCAAAAACTTTTTAAAAATGTACTGTGCCATACTTTATACAAAATAGATACAATTAGAGATCTGGGTCCTGAGCAGCAATATATCAGAGATATTATTGGTGAAGCATCAAAAAACAAACAACCTTTGCCACAAAAAAATCATTTAGATTTTGAAAATACGACTATGCATAATAGAGTATTAGGTGCACTAGAACATAAGATAGAAAGTACTTTATCTAGATAGTTTATCTTTACCTATTGTTCAGAGTCTAATCTTATGTTATAATGTACGAAACTTATAAATGAGGCACATTATGGGCGTGTAGAAATCTGGAGGAATTTTTTGCAAAGGATAATAAATTTTGATAA
>CAXDRM010000054.1:0-9307 GCA_963991775.1 uncultured Rickettsiales bacterium
TAGGCTTGTTACATCTTGAGATTATTCAAGAAAGATTAGAGCGCGAATTTGATCTGGATTTAATTACTACTGCTCCAAGTGTGGTTTATAAAGTGCATAAAAATGATGGTTCTGTGCATGAGATTCATAATCCTGCCGATATGCCAGATCCTGTGCAAATTAAGCAGATTGAAGAGCCCTGGATCAGAGCAACAATCATGGTGCAAGAAGAATTTCTGGGTGGAGTATTACAACTATGTACTGATAAAAGAGGGGTGCAGAAAGATCTCAATTATGTGGGTTCTCGGGTAATGGTGGTCTATCAATTACCACTTAATGAGATAGTTTTTGATTTTTATGATCGACTTAAATCAATTTCTAGCGGTTATGCTTCTTTTGATTGGGAGTTAGATGAATATAAGCAGGGTGATTTAGTAAAGTTAAGTATTTTAGTAAATGGTGAGAATGTTGATGCTTTAGCGATGATTGTGCATAAAACTCAAGCAGAACGTAAAGGTCGTTCACTTTGTGTAAAGCTTAAAGATTTAATTCCACGTCAGCTATTTAAAATTGCTATTCAAGCAGCAATAGGTGGTAAAATTATTGCACGTGAAACTGTAGCAGCTCTTAGA
Organism: uncultured Rickettsiales bacterium; assembly: GCA_963991775.1. Classification (GTDB taxonomy): domain Bacteria; phylum Pseudomonadota; class Alphaproteobacteria; order Rickettsiales; family JABIRX01; genus CAXDRM01. Next base: position 612 of record CAXDRM010000054.1, read on the forward strand.
AAAGACGTAACTGCTAAATGTTATGGTGGTGATGTTTCACGTAAACGCAAGCTGCTTGAAAAGCAAAAAAAGGGTAAGAAAAAAATGCGTTCTATCGGTCAGGTAGATATCCCTCAATCTGCTTTCATCGCTGCTTTAAAGGTGGATTAAGCTTTGCTAATACCATTAGATGTTTCTTTCGTAGTGCGGCCGAAAAGTGACATGCCCGTCCATGAGTTAGGTTTTTCATTAGTCTTATTATGTGCTATGGCTAATTCATTGGTAGCTTGAATAAATTCCTTTAATTTAAGGAATTTTTTTTCATCAGCAAAAGCAGTTTTAAATTTTTCATCTTGGGCAAGAGGTATTGCTAAGCCCATTAACACTGAAAGCCAATCATGTCCTTCATGGTGATGCTCATTTTGTGACTCTTTAGTATGGTTATGATGTTCTGGATTGGCGAAAGCCTTACCTCCATAATACATAAGCTGCGTATCAAAATGAAAATTTTTGTTAGTATTTAATTCTTCTTGAGCCTCAATGCCAAGTTTATTGAGTTTTTCTCTAAATTTGGCATTTAAAGATACAAAAGCATGGCCAACCTCATGAAAGATCACAGAATTAACATATTCAGGCTCATTATTTGCAGCTATGGAGATATAGTTTGCATCTCCGGAAGAGGTGCTTCCAGTTTTTAGTAATGGTTTGGGGCTGTGCATATTTTTACTGTCACTAAAGCTGCTTGCATCAAAAAGATAAATAGGAAATCTTGTTTTTACTGCTTTGCTAATAGCTGCTAGATCTAAGCCTAAAGGTTTTGTTTGCACAATTTTTGTGAAGCTTTTTGTTATTTCGCCAGTTTTAGCTGCTGAGTTAACTTCATAGCGAAAATCTGCATCTGGGCTTTGTTTTAATCTTTGGAAATTTTGTTTTCCTGGTTCTGTACTTTTAGTGATGCTAATATGTTTGCCACTATCTTGCGCTTTTAATTCAGCATATTTAATTTTAAATCTTGCAGCAAATATATCAGGATCAAGAGCTATCATTGCCGGAGTTAAGGCAATTTTACTAATTTCAACTTTATTGCCTCTGCTTGGTGAGACTTTCATAAAAAAGCTTAAGCAATATTTTGCAAAATTATCTAGAAAATCTGAGAAAAATTGCCCGTAAGTTCTGCTTCGAAACTCACTATAGTTGAATTTTTTTTCTGCTATTTGTTCTTTAAAAATATCAGTAAGTTGTAAAGTGGCGCTATTTTGCGGTGTAGAGTTAAAGGTTGCTTTATGGCCCAAATTGCTGGTCGCTAAGATGCTGGCAAAACTATCATTAAAAGCTCGTTTTAAGGCAAGGTCTGTAGATTTAATAAATAGAAATTCTTTATTATCTGGTTCTAAGATAGTGTTTTTATCTTTGCTTTGTGCGAGTAAAGTAGGTAAGTTGTTACGCCATCTAGTAGTTTGGCTTTCCATGAAATCTGCTAAAAAACTTCTTGTGGCACCATCTGTTTGCTCTTCTAAAATATGACCAGTTTCATCAAGCATTTGGTGCTTAATCAGTAGTTTTGTTACCAGCTCTTCTTGTGTGGGGCTAACATGCTCAAAAAATTGTAGTTTTTTTGTGGCAGCATCATATTTTGCCAGATTAAGATCTGCCAATAAATCGTTCAATTCTTGTAGCGCTGTTTTAGCCATAAGGTGTTTATTGTAATTACATAAGGTATTATAGCATAATTTGCTTTAATAATAAAATATTTGCAGCTATAATTTTGCCGCAAAACTTAATTAAAATTTCACAAACAGTTTTGCAGTAAAATCCATGAAAGAAATTAAAGAATATCTTACTTTTGACGATGTTTTGTTAGTACCTGATTATTCAGAGGTTCTACCTAGTCAAGTCGATGTTAGTACCCAAGTTACCAAAAAAATTAAATTAAATATTCCTTTCATTTCTTCAGCTATGGATACAGTTACTGAAAGTAGGATGGCCATTGCAATGGCGCAGAATGGTGGTTTGGGCTGTATTCATAAGAATCTGACCATTGCTAAGCAGCAGGAAGAGGTACAAAAAGTCAAAAAATTTGAATCTGGTATGGTAGTTGATCCTATAACTATCGAGCCAGGTGCAACTTTAAAAGATGCTTTAAAATTAATGGAGAAATTTACTATTTCGGGTATTCCAGTAGTGGCGCGTAGTGGTAAGTTGCAAGGTATACTTACTGATCGTGATGTTAGATTTGTTTCTGATAAAAATAAGTTAGTCAAAGATTTAATGACCAAAGATAATTTGGTGACTGTAAAGCCTGGTGTTTCCGATAAGCAGGCTAAAATACTACTTCAGCAACATAAAATTGAAAAATTACTAGTAGTAGATAATGACTATAAATGTGTAGGTCTAATTACTGTAAAAGATATTAATAAAGCCAAAGAATATCCTCATGCTGCCAAAGATTCACGGGGTCGTTTAAGAGTTGCTGCAGCTGTAGGAACTGGCAGTGATTGTATGGCTAGAGTAGAGGCTTTAGTTAAGGCAGAAGTAGATATTTTAGTAGTTGATACGGCACATGGTCACTCTAAAGGTGTTATTGATACGGTCAAAGAAATTAAAAAGAAATTTAAAGCCACAGCAATTATAGCTGGTAATATAGCAACAGCTGAAGCAGCTAAAGCTTTAATAGAGGCTGGTGCAGATGCAGTTAAAGTTGGTATCGGTCCTGGTTCAATCTGTACCACGCGTATCATTGCAGGTGTTGGTGTGCCGCAGCTTTCTGCCATAGCTGATGTAGCAAAAATCTGTAAAAAGCGCAATATTCCTTTAATTGCTGATGGTGGCATTAAATTTTCTGGTGACGTAGCTAAAGCAATCGCAGTTGGTGCTGATTGTGTCATGGTAGGTGGAATGTTTGCTGGCACAGAAGAATCGCCCGGTGAAATAATTCTTTATCAAGGTAGATCATATAAATCATATCGTGGTATGGGCTCTATAGGGGCAATGGCTCGTGGTTCAGCGGATCGCTATTTTCAGCAAGATGTTAGCAAAACTTACAAGCTAGTACCTGAGGGTGTAGAGGGGCGCGTACCTTATAAAGGTCCGGTATCAGATGTGATTCATCAGCTTATTGGCGGTTTGAAGGCTGCTATGGGTTATTGCGGAAAATCAGATATTTCCAAGATGAAGCTGAAAGCTAAAATTATAAAAATTACAAATGCGGGCTTGAAAGAAAGTCATCCTCATGATATAAAAGTGACGCGCGAAGCACCAAATTATGGAACTTCAAATTAACACGTAAAACTAGAAAAAGTTATGTTTTTTCGTAGTTTTGCCTTGATTATTAGATTTTTTTACCTTTTGATGAGTCTGTTTTAAAAAAATTATGGCCGGAAAATTTTTTGCAAAAAAAAGAGTTTTAATCATCTCAGACGATGAAATTAAGAGTTATCCTCTTACGCCTAAGTCTCAGATCTTTGTGCTTTTTGCTTTTGTGTCATTCATATCATGGGTATCTTTTTCAAGTGGTAAATATTTTACTTTTAAAGAGGTAATCACGCAAAAAGAAGAAGAGGTTCACCAAGCTAATTTAATTAATCTTGATCTACAAACTAAGATTGACAGCCTACAAAGTAATTTAGTTAAGCTTAATCAGTATTTTGATACAGTTAAAGATTTTGACTATAACAAACAAGATCAGTCAAAAAAAAAGAAAGATAAAGAAATCTCATATCGCGTAATCACCGATCCTTTTGCTAAGCCTAAATTACTTAAACGTCCTTCTACTGATTTAAAACAACAGGTAGTTGATGATATTAACAGTAATGCTTCATTGCGTATCCAGGAAATGAAAAAAATCATTGCTTTAACTGGCCTATCAGTTTCTGATGTCGATGTTGAGGCTTTAGGTGGCCAAAGTGAGTTAGTTAATCATGTTTTTTCAGGTAAAAACCAAGGTGGTCCAGATACTTCAAATCTTTCAAATATATCTTTTGCATCAGGTGAAAATATAGATGATACGATTAGATTCTCAGAAAATATCGAGCAGCTAATTTATCTTGAGAATATGTTTAATTCTATGCCTTTTATTGTGCCGATGAAGCGCTATTATATTTCGTCTCGTTATGGCAGAAGAATTGATCCAATTACTAAAAGAAGAGCTAATCATTATGGTACAGATTTTGCTGGTCCTATAGGAGCAAGAATTTATGCGACTGCGCCAGGTGTGGTTAAATTTGCAGGGCGTAAGGGAAATTACGGAAAATTCATCGAGATTGATCATGGGTTTGATGTAGTTACGAGATACGGTCATTTAAGCCGTATTTCGGTAAAAAAAGGAGATAAAATATTGCGCGATCAAATTATCGGCAATCAAGGTAATAGTGGTAGGAGTTCAGGTCCACATTTACATTACGAGGTTAGAGTTAATGGTAAAAATTATAATCCAGAAAAATTTATCAAAGCAGGTAAGCATGTTTTCTAAGAAAGGTAAAAATGCAGCACAAAATAATGTTGAAGTATTAGAGATCAACAGAAAAGCAATTCCTTCAATCATTGTTTCGGATTTAAATATCGAAGGTGATTTAATCAGTGAAGGTGCCATTGAAATTGGTGGTAAAGTTAATGGTAATATTAAATGTGCACAGGTAACTATTAGAAAAAGTGCATTTATTAATGGCGATATTGAGGCTGAGAATTTAATTATTCATGGTAATGTTAAAGGTAAAATTTTAGCAAGAAATGTTTCAGTTACCAGCCATGCACAAATTAGAGGTGCTGTTGAATATGGTTTTTTAAATGTTGAATCTGGTGCTGATATTGATTGTAAATTTAAACGTAAAATCTTTGAGGATGTAACTTTGCTTAGCGATCCAGCTAAAGAAGAGCAAGAAGAAGTTAAAGATAGTAAAATTGTCTCATTAAATGAAATAACAGCAGATAGCAAAGCAATAAAAGATGGCGAAATAATAGCAGAGGAGGATGATGCTCCTTCATTTACTATTGTTGAGGGTGCTTTGGTTGATGATATAGATATTAAGCCTAAGAAAGCCAGAAAATCTAAAGCTAGCAAAAAAACTTCTAAAAAGTAAATTTCCAGCTCTTAACATCTAGCATCATTTGCACTTAAAAAATGTCCTCACGTACTAGCGTGTCACGCTACCGGACATTTTTTTGATATTTAATAAGCCGGTCCCTGAGCTTGCAAGCTTTAGCTCAGCAATGGCCGAACGGGCCGGTTAAGAACTTCTAAGTTTATGACTAACCTTGCACTTCGGCACGCTCAGTGGCCGGTTGGGTGTAATTTTGAGAAGAAAAATAATATTATTAAGTATTTTTGTCCGGTAGTATGACTAACATGTACATTCCGGTGTTTTTCTCCTCAAAATACAAATATATGACCCACCTCAAAAATTTTGTGGTGCCATAGTTTAAAATTTAAGGACCCTGAGCCTGCCGAATGGGTCGCTCGAGTCATTGTGTTTTTGTTAGAGCGGTTCTGTATTCAGATTCTTCTCAATAAAATCTTCAGCGAAATCATTATAATCTCCTGCTGCAATATGAGTTCTGATCTCAGCCATTAAATCTTGATAATAATGCACATTATGAATGCTAAGTAAAGTAGCGCCAAGCATTTCACCAGATTTAAATAAATGATTTACATAGGCTCTGCTGTAATTTTTACAACAGTAACACTGGCATTCTGGGTCAATAGGGCGAGTATCCTCCTGATATTTACTATTGCGAATATTAATCCGTCCACCACGAATAAATGCCTGGCCATTACGTCCAGATCTAGTTGGAATTACACAATCAAACATATCCACACCTTCTTTTACAGCTGCAACTATATCAACCGGCTTACCCACACCCATCAAATAACGCGGTTTATCTTCTGGTAAATGAGGTGTTGTAAAAGTTAAGGTTTTAACCATTAACTCATGTCCTTCACCTACAGCTAAACCACCAATTGCATATCCATCAAAACCGATATCAATTAATTCTCGAGCAGAAATCTCGCGCAGTTTTTCAAAGACACTTCCTTGCACAATCGCAAATAAACCATAACCTTCACGCTCTTTAAATGCTTGTTTAGAACGCTCAGCCCAACGTAAAGATAATTCCATAGATTTACGTGCCTTTTCTTCAGTAATTGGAAAAGCAGGGCATTCATCAAAAATCATGGTAATGTCAGACCCAAGTAAATGCTGAATCTCCATTGATCTTTCCGGCGATAACATATGTTTGCTACCATCAATATGAGAGCTAAATTTTACCCCTTCTTCGCTAATTTTGCGTAAGGCAGCAAGAGACATTACCTGAAATCCACCAGAATCTGTAAGGATTGGTTTAGACCAATTCATAAATTTATGTAAACCACCTAGCTTAGCAATCCGCTCAGCGCTAGGGCGTAACATTAAATGATAAGTATTGCCTAGAATGATATCAGCACCAGTGGCATCTACCATCTCAGGAGTAAGTGCTTTAACTGTAGCAACTGTGCCAACTGGCATAAAAGCAGGAGTTCTAATCACGCCATGCGCTGTATCTAATAAGCCATTTCTAGCTTGTTGTGCTTGGTGAGTTAGCTGATATTTCACAAGGAATGCTTAGTGATATAGTTAACTACCTGACTTTGATTATCAGGTAGAATATCATATTTCTCTGTTTTATCTAAACAATCAGCCAATCTTTTTGGTAAATTAGTAGTTAATTTAGCTTTAGTTAAAGCTGCAGGAAATTTTCCTGGATGTGCTGTAGCAAGACAAATAAAAGGCTGCGCTAATTTTTTGCCATGTTCATGATAAGCCGCTATTGCTGTTGCAGTATGCGGATCAATAATTTCGCCAGTAGCTTTAGCAATTTGTTGCATAATCTTAGTAGTATCTGCATCAGAACAGCTGCTACTTAAAAAATCTGTACAGATTTTTTGATGAATAGGTTTAGCTACTGATAATTTGCCAGTTTTTTTGAATTTTGTCATTAAAGTAGCAATCTGCGTTGCATCATTATTATGAGCTGCAAATAATAAACGTTCAAAATTGCTTGAAATCTGAATATCCATGCTAGGACTTAAAGATTTTTCCAATTTACTCATATTATAGCTATTTTTGCGGATAAAGCGGTGCAATATGTCATTTTTATTAGTTGCAATAATTAGCTTATCAATAGGCAGGCCCATCTGTTTAGCCACATAGCCAGCAAAAATATCACCAAAATTACCAGTAGGTACTGCAAAACTTACCCTCCTAAAAGGTGCACCAAGACGAAAAGCTGCATAAAAATAATAGACAATCTGACTCATAATACGCAGCCAATTGATCGAATTTACTGCAATAAGGCGTTTTTGTCCTTTTAGGAAATCTTGTTCAACAAAAATAGTTTTAACAATATTTTGACAATCATCAAAATTACCTTCAATAGCGATATTAAAGACATTCTTTGCAGTAACGCTAGTCATTTGCTTGCGTTGAATTTCTGAGGTGCGTTGATATGGGTGTAAAATATAAATATCAGCATTTTTAGCATGTTTGCAGCCATTAATTGCAGCTGAACCTGTATCACCAGAAGTTGCACCTAAAATTACCGCTTTCTCTTTATTTTCTTTTAAAAAATGCTCTAAAAAATTACCCATTAATTGCAGAGCAAAATCTTTGAAAGCTAAAGTCTCACCATGAAATAATTCAAGTAAGAAAAGCTTCTCGTTAAACTGTTTTAATGGAGCAATAGCACTATGATGAAAAAACTTATCATTATAGCTAGCTGCGATAAGTTTTTTAAGTGTAGCAGCTTTAATGGTATTACCAGTATATTTACGAAAAATTTCATAACATAATGAAACATAATCTAATTTTTGCCATGAAGCTATTTCACTGGTAGAAATTTGTGGGTAATATTCAGGTACATATAAACCGCCATCACTTGCTAAACCTGTTAAAAAGGTTTCTTTGAAGTTTAATTTTGGTGCTTGACCACGAGTACTAATATATTGCACAAAAAGCCTATTTTTTGCCGGATTCTACTATTTCTTAGCTTAAATTCAATGGCTTTGCCTGTTTTGCTCTAAGCTTTTGATTATTCACTATATATTTGTTATACTGTAACTTTATCTTTTTGACTTGGGCTCAATTTTATGCTATAATATGGTATGAACCTAAATTAAGGTAGAGATGCTAATAAGAACTATAATATATTCTATATTTTTCTTCTGTTTGGCGATTAAGTCAGCCTCTGCCATGACCTATGGGATTGTTACTGAATATAATAATACGAATCTTACCGATGAAAATGGCTTAGCTCAAGCTGCAGATATTTCACTCGGTCTAAATAATGGTTTAAATCTAAAATATGAAACTCTCGAAAATATCTATCTTGAACGTTATCATCAACTTAATAATGTTCCAGCCGTAATAGATTATGGTAATGATGATCTAGTTGAGTTTATCGGTATGTTTATTTCAGATTATAAGTCACGTCAGGATGTTAAGTTTAAGCTTAGGGTTACTGATGATATACAGTTCGAACAGCTATCCATCCAATGGAAACTCACGTTTTAACAAATTGTATCTCATGCAGTCTTTTCTGAACTTATAAAGAAGCGCTCCCATGAAGCTGGCTTCTTTATAAGTTCAGCAGAGTGATTCGCTTCAACTGTCAAAAATTGCTCATGTAGTATTTCTCACTACTGTCCGGTAAAAGTTAAGCATAAGCTTTATAGTTAAAAAGATTGATGT
>CAXDRM010000055.1:0-9253 GCA_963991775.1 uncultured Rickettsiales bacterium
AATACTACGCTTTTTGACTCTTAACAAAATTACAAATAAAGATGGGTATTGGTATAAGAGCCTATTTTACATAGAGTTCTATAGCAAAATCAATTATTTATATAATAAAATGCAATAAATGTTTTGCTTTATTGCTAATTCGTGTTATAATTGAATTGTTAACTAATTTATGGTTTTGGCTATGTATCATCCTATCGACATGCATGTAGGAAAGAGAGTAAGATTTAAAAGAAAAGTTTTGGGCTTGACTCAATCTGATCTTGCTGAAAAGGTAGAACTTACTTTTCAACAAATTCAAAAATACGAAAAAGGCGAAAACAGAGTTAGCGCAAGTAAGCTTTTCCAAATTGCCCAAGTATTAAACACTGAAGTTAGCTTCTTCTTTGCAGGCTTTAATGAAGCTGAAGAGCAAGCAGCAAATACCGAGCAAGTTTCGCTTGATGACAAGCAATCATTGCAATTGGTACAATCATTTAAATCAATCAAAAATCCTAAACTTAAAAAAAGAATTATGATGTTGATTGATTCAGTAGTAGATGAAGACGAAGCTTAGTAGCTTTTAGTTATCATTTAAAATCAAAAATAACGTTAGGCCGGCTTGTTTTTCAAGCCGGTTTTTTTTATTAAAAATCAGATTTACTATAGTTTTAGGCGATTTTAGCTTGTGGTAATAACGCATATTTTTTAGCTATTTTATTTAAACTAGTAGAGCATTCTGATGTGCTTTAGATATCAGATTTACTATAGTTTTAGGTGATTTTAAGTAACTTTAACTTTTTAGATAAGGGCGCGTATAAATAATACGTAACTGCAAGATAAAAAGTTAAAGTTGCTTACTCTGCTTAACAAATCAGCTGCATAGCTGCTTTGTTAAGAAATCGCCAAAAATATAGCAAATATGATTACCAGCGTTTGGAGAATTTGTTGCGCAGATATATAGCCAAACCATTAAACAGTACTAAAAAAACTAGCAACAACATAATAGTTGCTGAAGTTTTCTCGACGAAGCCTATTTCTGGGTTATTTGACCAAAGGTAAATTTGCACTGGTAATACAGTAGTAGGATCGGTAAAGCCTTTAGGAACATCAACGATGAAGGCGATCATACCAATCATTAATAAAGGAGCAGTTTCACCAATAGCACGAGCTACTGCTAAAATTGTACCAGTTAAAATGCCAGGTAATGCAAGTGGTAAAGTATGATGCAAGGCTACTTGAATATTAGAAGCGCCCATACCTAAAGCGGCATCTTTAATATTTTGTGGAATAGCTTGAATTGCGTTTCTTGTGGAAATTACGATAGTAGGTAAAACCATCAAAGACAGGGTGAAGCCACCAACTAAGGCAGAAGAACGAGGCATCTCAAAAAAGTTAATAAAAATAGCCAAGCCTAAAAGTCCAAAAATAATAGAAGGTATTGCTGCTAAATTATTAATATTAATTTCGATTAAATCAGTAAGCTTATTTTTAGGTGAGAATTCTTCAAGATATAATGCTAATAATACTGCCAGTGGAAATGAAATAGCTAAAAAGATAATCATCGTAAATAATGAACCAACAATAGCGGTAGCAACTCCAGCAAGTTCTGCCTCAGTTGAATCACCATTAGTGAAGTAATTCCAAGAATATGATATTTTCATCGCATCTTGATTAAAATATTTATGAATTAAGCTTTCATAGAAAGGATCAATATAGCGTGTATGTTCTTTATAATATTGGTCAATATTTGATGAGGTTTTTAGCCAAATTAGCTGAGTTGTGCCAATATGCTCTGGGTTTGCTATGATATGTTCTTTAAGATCGAGAGTACTATCTTTTGAGAAAAAATGAAAAATTTTAACTTTATTTCTTCTGCTATAGCTTGCTTCACTAAAATGATTTTTAATATTATCGAGTAATAATTTGCGATAATTAGCTTGTGCTAAAAATTCAGCATCATTTTCTTTTAAAATATCGTGACTAAAGAAAATAGGCATTTGTACCACTGTCGCAGAAAAAGCTCCGCGCGATTTCATAGTGATATTAGCAATTAAGGTAAAAAGAAATACTATCGAAAATACAATGGCAAAAAAGCCCAATGATTTAAAGATTTTTTCTTGTCTGTAGCGTTTTCTTAAGATTTTTTGATATTTAGCAGTTGCGGCAAATTCAGCAAAGCTAAGACGTTTTTGCTTAGTTTTTTTAGTCATATTTCTCACGATATTTTCTTACAATTAATAAAGCTGCAAAATTTAGCGCTAAAGTTATTACGAAAAGAGTAATACCTAAAGCAAAAGCAGCCAAAGTTTTAACGCTATCAAATTCTTGGTCACCAACTAATAAAGTTACAATTTGTGCTGTAGCAGTAGTTACTGAATCGAGCGGATTAAAGCTTAAATTAGCATTTAAACCAGCGGCCATAGTTACAATCATTGTTTCACCAATAGCACGGGAGATAGCTAATAAAACAGCTCCTGAGATACCAGGTAAAGCAGCAGGTATTACTACTTTTTTAATGGTTTCTGATTTAGTACAACCCATTGCGTAAGAGGCTTCACGTAAGGCTTGCGGTACAGCATTCATCACATCATCAGATAAAGAAAGAATGAAAGGTATAATCATAATGCCCATTACTAAACCTGCAGCTAACGCGCTTTCTGCTGCAATATCTAAATTAAATTTAGCCAAAAAAACTTTTAGAAAAGGTGCAACTGTAAAAGCAGCAAAATAACCATAAACTACAGTTGGTACACCAGCTAAGATTTCTAGGATGGGTTTGGCGATATTTCTGAATCTTTTACTAGAATATTCGGTTAGAAAAATTGCTGATAAAATGCCAAATGGTACAGCAATAATAATGGCGATAGCGGTAATTAATAAAGTACCTACAAATACTGGTACTGCACCAAAAGAGCCAGAGCTACCTGAGCCACCTGAATGCATAGCAACTTGTGGGCTCCATTTAGTGCCAAATAAGAAGCTAGTTAGAGAGACTTGCGAGAAAAATTTTATTGCTTCAGTTAGTATTGAAAACACAATCATAAAAGTAATGATAATTGAGACTAATGAAATAACGCGTAGAATATTTAAAAAGATTTTTTCAAAATGTTTACGAGCATTAAAAGCGCCACTAATTTTTTTGCGCATTAACAGATTAGTGCCAATGGTAAAGGTGGTAGCAATTAGAGCAAAAATTTGTGCGCTAAGATCTGTAACTTGATTAAGAAAAATAGCAGTAATTAGAGTTGCCAGAGCAATCCATAATACAGCGCAATAACCATAATAATTAGGGATAGCACTAATTTTACCACTTGCAACAGAGCCTTGAGCTGCAAAGTGCTTTTTAGTGAAGATGAAACTCAATGAGAGTAGGAAAACTAAAAAAATTACGCTGTTCATTTTTTACGAATTTGTCACTCCTTTATAACGCGTTTTTTTCTTTTTAAAAGTCAAAATTAGAGTTAACTCTGATTTTGACTATGACTTAAAACTTTGCACGCTCTTATTTCACCCCGCTTAAGATCAGCTAATTTATATTTACCATAAGAGGTGCGAATGAGGCGATTTACAGGATAACCAAGCTCAGCAAAGCATTTGCGAATTTCACGATTTTTACCTTCGGTTATGGTAACTTCTACCCAAGAATTACTGCTGATTTTAATTAATTTTATCTGCATAGGTCGATATTGCATTTCGCCAATTTTAAGACCTTGCTCTAAAAGTTTTTGGTGTGGGCTGGTTAATTGTCCAAAAAATCTGACCCGGTAAATACGTTTTAGCTGATTATCTGGTAACTCAAATTTTCTTTTTAATTCACCATCATTAGTCAGAAGTAATAATCCTTCACTATTTAAATCAAGGCGTCCAATAGTTTTGAGGTTTTTAAATTTTTCTGGCAGTATATCATAAATAGTTGGGCGATTTTGTTTATCTTTATTGCTAGTGATATAACCTGTTGGTTTATGGAAAGCGTATAATTCTGTGACAGAAATTTTAAGGAGCTTGTTCTGATGAGTAACCTTATCGCTCTTAGCTACTTGATAAGAGAAATCTTTGACAATCTTGCCATTAACCTCAATTTGACCGGAACTAATTAATTGGTCAGCAGCTCTTCTTGAGCATAGACCAGATCTGGCAATAAATTGATTAAGACGCACAGGCTGCTACAAATTTGCTGAATATATTTTTATCCAGATCTGTGATGAGATATTCAGGATGCCACTGCACTCCGACCATAAATTTATAATCTGGCTGCTCAATTGCTTCAATAACCCCATCTGGTGCTGTTGCTGAAATAATAAAATCTTGGGGCACTTGCTCAGCTGCTTGATGATGTGAGCTATTAACTGCAGCAGTTAAATTGCCGTTATTATAATCTGCTAATAGGCTATTTGCTGTTATCTCGATAGCATGCGCAGTTTGATTATAAGGTTTAGCTTCATGTTCAAGAGCATTTGGAATAGTATCTGGAATATGTTGTATTAAAGTTCCGCCAAAAATTACGTTAAGTAATTGCATGCCACCGCAAATGCCTAAAATTGGTAAATCTTGTTGTGCTGCCTGTTTAGTAATTGCCCATTCAAAATTTGTGCGTTGTTCCTTTAAAGAGGTTGCTGCATGAGTTTCGCTAACACCATAAAGTTCAGGTGAGATGTCAAAATTACCACCGGTGATAATTAAGCCGTCAATTATAGAGCTAAATTTATCTACCATTTCAGGATGATGAGGTAGCAAAATAGCTTCACCTCCTGCTTGTTTAACCGAGCTAATATAATTTTCGCGCAGCGCATAATAAGGGAATTCTGAATATTTTTGATCAGTCTCATGATCTAAAGTAATACCAATGAGCGGTTTCATGCTTTCTAGTGGAATTTTATTAATGCAAGGAGTATAATGCGCTGCAATTTTTATTCTAGAGAAATTTAGCAGCTAATTATGCCTCAAAACTTCACTTTTCCCCTAGCTATAGGTACAAGATCTAGTGAGCTTGCCATTGCTCAGGCAAATCAGGTGAAGCGTGAAATTTTAGCAGCTCATCCTGAGATCAGTGAAACAGATATTGAAATCATCAAAATCAAAACCTCAGGTGATAAATTTTTAGAGCAAAAAATTAGTTTAATTGGTGGTAAAGGTTTATTCACTAAAGAGATAGAGGAATCATTACTTAGTAAAGATATTGATATAGCAGTTCATTCGGTTAAAGATTTGCCGGCAGAATTGCCTGATGGTTTAATTATGGGTGCTTTTTTAGAGCGTGAAGATCCAACAGATGCTTTTATCTCCACTAAACATCAAACATTTGGTAATTTGCCTGAGAATGCTGTGATAGGTACGTCCGCTTTGCGACGTAAAGCAATTTTGCTTAATTTGCGTCCAGACCTTAATATTGTTGATATTAGAGGAAATATTAATACCAGACTTAGAAAGCTTAAAGAGCAAGATTTAGATGGTATTATTTTAGCTGCAGCAGGTCTAAAAAGAGTAGGCATAGAATCAAGTATCACCCAGCGTCTTGATCCAGATGTGATGTTGCCTGCTATTGGCCAAGGTGCCGTTGGTATTGAATGCCGTGAGAATGATCATAAGGTACAAAAAATCTTGGCAAAAATTAATCATCAAGCAACAGCAGAAACTATTAATATTGAAAGATATTTTATGAAATTAGTTGATGGTGATTGTCGTACGCCTATAGCTTGTTATGTGAAATATCTTGAAGAGAAATTAATGATCAAAGCAATGATTATTCATCCTTTAGGTACAGAAAAATATATTCAGCAAGAATTAGTATCAGCTAATGAGGCACATGCTACTATAGATCAAATGGTTGGCAAAATTCACCAAGAAGCTGCGCCAATATTAGATTATATCGAGAAACATGGCTGAGCGCATTTTTTTACTAACTAGAGATTTTGCTGCTGCTTCACGTTTGCAAAATCAATTAAATTATAAATCTGTTATTTTTCCTTTAAGCAAAACAGAAAAGCTTACAGTATCACTTGCTGATTTAAATGATTATGATGCTATCATTATGACTAGTCAAAATGCTTTGCAAATTAAGGATTTAGATTTTTGGCAAAATATTAATAGAAAGCAAAAATTTTATATTGTTGGTGATAATTTTGCTGCAAAGCTTAAAGCTGCAGCAATTAATAATTTTGCAGTATTTGAATCAGTACAAGTGCTAGCAAAAAAATTAGTAACTAAGCAACGGCAAAAATATCTTTATTTACGTGGTGATAAAATTTCTTATGAGTTGCGTGCTATTTTAGGTGAACAGGTTACCGAAAGAATCTGTTATGAAACAAATTATTTTCCTATTGAGCGTAATGAGCTTTTTGAATTTGTTACTAATAATCAAGTAACAGATTTATTGTTTATTTCTAAATTTAATGCAGAGCGTTTTAGAGGCTTGCTTGATGATAAATTAGATTATAGTAAATATCGTATTTACTGTTTTAGTGAGCGTATTGCTGAATTATTTGCTGATTATGCAGCGCAAGTTATTATCCCTAAAAAACCTACTATGCTAGAATTGTTAAAAATCTTGTAGTGTTATTTCATGTTTGGCATCTCCTTTTTTGAATTAATCGTAATTCTGTTAGCTATTATTATTTTGGTAAAGCCTGAAGAATATCAGGAGTTACTATTATTTTGTAAAAAGCTGTATCGTGAAATAAAACAGCTTTATCAACAAGCAGTGCAAGAAGTAGATAAATTAAAAGCACAAGCAGGTCTCAAAGAAATTGATGAGCAATTACATCAGGATTTTCATAATTTAGAAAAAGATCTGCAAAAAATCACCGGCGATGATGGTAAAGAATATCCTGCCTATGATGTTCAAGAAGTATTAAAAAATGAGCGACGCAAAAAATAAAGCACAGCCTTTAATGACCCATTTTAAAGAGTTAAGAAAAAGAATAATGTTAATCTGTTTATTCTTTGCTCTAGCTTTTATTTTGAGCTATTTTTACAAGGAGCAGCTTTATAGTTTTTTATTAGTTCCTTTAGAGCAGGCGCTTAATTTAGAAAGCAAACATGAATTGATTTTTACTGCTTTAACCGAGGCTTTTGCTACCTATATTAAATTAGCTTTTTTTATCGGCTTGTTACTGACTTTTCCTTATCTTAATTATCAGCTTTATAATTTTATTGCGCCGGGACTTTATAAGCGCGAGAAAATTTTTTTTCGTAGCATTATTTTTGCTTCACCGATCTTATTTTATCTAGGTTGTGCCTTTGCTTATTATTTAATCTTTCCTTTAGCCTGGCAATTCTTTTTAAGTTTTGAAAGTTTTAATAGTGTTTTACCCATTAATCTAACTGCAAAAATTAGTGAATATTTAACTTTAGTAATGCGGATTTCTATTGCTTTTGGTTTAACATTTCAATTGCCTATCTTGCTTTTATTGCTAGTAAAGGCTGGGTTGTTGCAAGTGGCTAGCTTAAAACAAAAACGCAAATATGCCTTATTAGCATTTTTTATTATTGCGGCAATCATTACTCCGCCAGATGTGATTTCACAAATTGCTATTGCTACTTCAATGTATTTTTTATATGAACTAACTTTGTTAATCGCCGCAAGAATTAAGTAATATTATGCATGATTTAAATTTTATCCGTAATCAGCCTGAGCAATTTGATGCAGAATTAGCTCGTCGCGCTCTGGAGCCACAAGCAACAGAGATTTTAGCTCTTGATCAAATTGTACGTAACAGCAAAACTAAATTACAAGAATTATTGCAGCAAAAAAATCAGCTTGCTAAAGAAATTGGTAAAGTGAAAGCTAGTGGAGGTGATGTGGTAGATTTATTTAAACAGGCAGAAAATTTAAAAGCAGAAATTGCTGAGTTAGAAAAACCAGGTCCAGAAGAGCAAAAATTAAATGCGCTACTTGCAAGCTTACCTAATATTTTAGCAGCTGAGGTACCAGCAGGAGTAGGTGAAGAAGATAATCAAGAGATACGAATTGTGGGTGAGCCACGTAAATTTGCTTTTAAGCCCAAACAGCATTTTGAGCTTGGCGAAAATTTAGGCATGTTAGATTTTGAGCAAGCTGCTCAAATTTCTGGGAGTCGCTTTGTGATTTTGAAAAAAGATCTAGCAAAATTAGAGCGTGCTTTAGCTAATTTTATGTTAGATATTTTAATCACTGAATATGGTTTAGAAGAAATTGCTCCGCCTTTATTAGTTAATGAAAAAGCTATGTTTGGCACAGGGCAATTACCAAAATTTGCAGAAGATGCTTTTGTTACTACAGAAGGTAAATGGTTAATTTCTACAGCAGAAATAGCTGTTACTAATTTGGTGCAGAATAAAATTGTGCAGGCAGCAGAATTACCGCTGAGATTTTGTGCTTACACACCATGTTTTCGTAGTGAAGCAGGAGCGGCTGGTAAAGATACGCGTGGTATGATTCGCCTGCATCAATTTAATAAAGTAGAGATGGTCTCACTCACTAAGCAAGAGAAATCAGCAGAAGAGCATGAAAGAATGGTGGGCATAGCAGAAGAGATTTTGAAGAGGCTTGCTTTACCTTTTCGTACTATGTTGCTTTGTACTAAAGATACAGGTTTCTCAGCAAGTAAAACTTATGATTTAGAAGTTTGGTTACCTGGTCAAGATTGTTACCGTGAGATTTCTAGCTGTTCAAATTGTGGTGATTTCCAGTCCAGACGCATGAAGGGGCGTTTCAAAAACCCAGATAAGCAAACAGAATTCTTGCATAGTTTAAATGGTTCGGCATTAGCAGTAGGACGTACTATGGTTGCTATCCTAGAAAATTATCAAAATGAAGATGGTTCAATCAATATACCCCAAGCTTTGCAGAGCTATATGGGCGGTCAGCAGATAATCAGGTGATTCCCAATCAATATATTGAGCAGCCTTTTCTAAACAGTTTTTTTAATTTTAACTGTGTTTAGTTACGTGATTCGCTCTAACTATTTGAAAGCTAGCAACGCTAGCGCACGACGAGCAAAGCGAGCCCAAAGGGTAAAAATCTGCTTTAGCTGATTTTTATCAACAAACTTACGTATCAGAGTAAGCATAGCTTACTGCTGGCTACGGCTAAAAACAATTTTCTTAATTGTTTTTGTAGCGCCTTCGCAATACGCTGCGTTTATTCAAAAGTTAGGCTCACCAAAAATACAAGCACACTATATTGATTTGGAACACTAATTATTCGCTTGTAATTAAAAAAATTATAAGAATCTCAAATTTATCTTACTACCAATCTGAACAAAAATAGTACCAGCTTGGGTGATTTGGTAACTAT
>CAXDRM010000056.1:0-9216 GCA_963991775.1 uncultured Rickettsiales bacterium
AAAATCATTTTCGCATCTCATATGCAACCAGCATGTCTAACCTTGAAGAAGCTTGTCAAAGAATAAAAACAGCTTGTCAGGCACTGCAAGATTAGGCTATCAAATTTTTAGCTAGGTTCACGCTCTGATTTGCTTGCGCTGTGTGATAGCAAAATGGCTATTCACAAATGCTCCTGATACGTAAATGCACAGACCAAACCTAGCTATAAGCCTTACACATAAAATTAACAAATACCTTGTCTGAAAGCTAAAAAAATGTTATAATCTTTCAAAATATTCAATTATAAGTTGTATTAATAGCTATGCCAGCTGACAAAAACACATTTAAAATAGCTGATCTAACGCCTGAAAAAAGAAGCTTTCTTTTAGAAGGATACCGTAATAAGAAGTCTAACATAGATGCAATAGCAGATGGTACTGAGGCACTATTTGTGCGTAATAGAACCAAGACTCCAATTGGTGCAGCTGTAGAATATTTAGTAACACGTAATGTTCCTAAACAAACCTATCTTTACCACCATAATAAAACTGTATTAGATATTTTAAATCCAGAACGCGCTGAGAACAGCACATTAAAGCAATTACGTAAACTCGCTATTGATGATCCGTCCTCTCAACCTATATATGGACATATTTTAGCCAATTTTGTCTTATGGACTATAGCTTTTTTAGTAATAGGTATTGCCTCAAGCGCATTTATTTCTTTTGCCTTAGTAGAAACTGGTTTAATCGGCCAACCAGCAACTTTATTCAGCTTTATCGGAGAAAGCGCCTTTCAACAAGGTATTATACCAGGTGTTGCAGTAGGTAGCGCTATCGGAATTGGTATTGGTCTCAATTCAGGCTATGATAGTAGAAATAATATGAAATCCGTTATCGAAAAAGCAAATCGTGATGCTCGGCAAATGTTGGTTGATTTAAATCAAGATTATAATGCCAGAGAATTAAGCGAATTAATTAAAGCTGAAAGAGAAATTAATATTAAACAACAAGCCTATATTGAAAATTTAGTTAAAGAAAAAGAAAATCTCAGACAATTATATGACGAGAATAAAAAGAGAATAAATCAATTAGAAGGAGATATTTCCAAAGAAGGAAAAGTTAATATAGATCAACAACGCGAATTAAATCAAGTCCAGCAGGAAAACGCCAGATTGGTAAAGCTCTTTAAAGAATCTGATCAAGAATTAGCTAAAGCCAATAAACTACTTGAAGAACAAGGTAAAGCTCTAGCTCAAGAAACTCACCGTAATGTTGAACAACAACAAAATATTGATAAAAATGCAGCTGACATCGCCAAAATCATAAAAAATCAAAGATCTAATTTTAGTAATGCTTCAAGAAGTCTTTCTACCAGCTCAGAATTAACTAGGTAAAACTAGGCGTAAATATTCATTAAGCTCTTGCTGTAATGCTTGTAACTGTTCAGCACTTGTAGCTTCAGCCCGTGTTACTAAATAGGGAGAAGTATTTGAGGCTCTAATTAACCACCAACCAGATTCTGTCTCAACACGCACCCCATCAATCGCTAAAAACTTAACCTGATGCTGCTCTAAAATAGTTTTTAACTCAGCAATTACTGCAAATTTTTGTTCATCAGCACAAGATACTTTTTCTTCTTTAGTACTAAACATTTGTGGTAAAGCTTTACGATAATCTGAAAGTTTTAAATTATTTTCAGCCAAAATTTTTAATAAACGCACCGCTGCGTATATACCATCATCATAACCAAAATTACGATCTTTAAAAAATACATGACCACTCATCTCACCAGCAAGCAAGGAACCGGTTTCTTTCATTTTTGCTTTAATTAAAGAATGACCCGTTTTCCAAATTAAAGGCTTACCACCAAATTCAGTGATTTTTTGATCAAAAACTCTGCTTGATTTCACATCAGCAATAATGGTCGCTCCTGGATTATTAGCTAATACTTCACTTGCGTAAAGTGTTACTAGCTGATCACCCCATAACACCTCACCCTCATCATCAATGACGCCGATACGATCCGCATCACCATCAAAAGCTAAACCAACATTCGCCTGATTATGTGCTACTAACTCTTTTAGCTGATTGAGGTTTTTTTCAATTGTTGGATCAGGATCATGCGCTGGAAAATCACCATCAATAGTTTCATTTATTAGATAATGCTCAGCTGCAATCTGTTTAGTAAGTTCAGCTACTATCTCACCAGCCGCACCACAAGCTGGATCCCAAGCAATTTTTAACTCGCTTAAATCTTCAGATTTCAACTCTTTAAGCAGAGCTTTTAAATAATCTGCTTTTAAATCAAGCTTAGTTTCTTGGCCCTGACCTACAGCAAAATTTTTTGCTCTAACAAATTCTGCAAATTCTTGTAATGCCTGGCCATAATAAGCCTCTTTTAAAGATAAAATTTTAAAGCCATTATATTCTTTGGGATTATGTGAAGCTGTAACAATCACGCCATAAGCAACCTGTAAATGATACACTGAAAAATATAATAATGGCGAAGGTACTAAACCGATATTATTAACATTACAGCCTGAATCTAAAATTCCTTTGATTAATTGCTGGCTAATTTCTGGTGATGAATGACGTCCATCATAACCCACATTAATTACTTCACATTGTTGCGCTAGAGCTTTAGTCGCTAAAGCGCGACCAATATAATAAGCGTCTTCGGGAAAAAGATCTTTACCTACTACACCTCTAATATCATATTCTCTAACAATATTTGCAGCTAAATTTGCCATATACCTCCTATAGTTAAATATTTTTTGGCTAATTGCGCATTAGTAATAATACCACGCAAATCAATTATAATCTTACCTCTAAAATTACTCGCTTCTAAAGCAGCATATTCCGGAGACTCAGTTAAAAAACAATGAAGCTCACTATTTGCTAAAGCTGTGGCTAAATCCTCAACAAAATGCACATTGGTCAGCTGCTCCTTAGCTTTAGCAAGAGCTAGCACATCATGCACATAAATTTCAATCTGCAATTCCGCTTGTAAATATTTGATAATTTTAACTGCTTGTGAATCACGCAAATCATCAGTCCCTGCTTTAAAAGCTAAACCAAAAATAGCAATTTTACTAAGTTTGTAATGTTTAATTACTGCTAAAATCCTTGCTGCATAATCTTGAATAAGTAACTCATTAGAATGATTAATATTACTGATAATGGGTAAATTGAGATTATATGCTTTAGCTGCTTTACTAAGCGCTGCTGTATCTTTGGGAAAACATGAACCACCATAACCCGGACCAGCAGTTAAAAATTTTCCACCAATACGCTCATCCATGGTCAATATTTTAGAAATCTCGGCAATATCTGCATCAACCTGCTGCGCTAATAAAGAAATCTCATTAATAAAAGCTACCCTTACTGCCAAAGCAGTATTAGCAGCATATTTAATAAGCTCTGCTGCTTGCGGGCTAGTCACAACAAAATTATAACCTTTAGTAATAAAATCTTGATAAAGCTCTTTTAACAAAGCTGCTGCTTGCTTCTCAATCACACCAACGACAATTCTTTTAGGCTGCATAAAATCCTTAACTGCATTACCTTGGCTTAAAAATTCAGGATTAATCGCAATAGTTACCTGCTGAGTTGCAGCTGCCACTAATTTTTGCAGTTCAAGATAGGTACCAAGTGGAGCTGTTGATTTATTTACCAATAAAATATCATCAGTCAAAACTGTTAATATATCGCGTACCGCCTGATATAAATAGCTAAGATCAGGTGCATCAGTTTCTGGATTATGTGGCGTACCAACCGCTAAAAAACAAGCCTTACTTCCTGCTAAAGCTTCGGCCAAATTATTACTAAAATTAAGACGCTTATTTTGTTGATTTTTTTGGACTAACTCAGCTAAACCAGGTTCATAAATTGGCATAATGCCATTTTGCAAATCAGTAATTTTTTGCTCAATAACATCATAAGCAACCACATGATTGCCAGCTTCTGCCAAACCTGCAGCTGTTACTAAACCTACATAACCTGTACCGATTATTGTAATTTTATGCATGATATTTTTTTACTAATTCTGCCACTTGCTCTGGATAAGCTGCATGACCAAAAGCAATATTTGCCTCTAAAAAACCTAAAGGATTACCACAATCAAATCTTTCACCAGCAAATTTAGCTGCATAAAAATTTTGTCCATTATTAAGTTTTGCCATTGCATCGGTTAGTTGAATTTCACCACCTGAGCCTTTTTCTTGCTTAGCTAATTCGGCAAAAATTCCTGGCTGTAAAATATAACGACCAACAAGCGCTAAATTTGATGGAGCATCTTGTGGTTCAGGCTTTTCTACCATATCAGTAATTTTAAGCTGCTGACCTTCTTGGCTGTAAGCGATAATACCATATTTATTAGTATGCTCTTTAGCTACCGGATAAACACCCATAATATTTGCATCTGCTTGACCTTGTGCTTCATAGGTTTCAACCATTTCCTTTAAAAAACCTGATTCACTTTTTAACAGCTCATCTGCTAATATTACGGCAAAAGGTTCATCACCAATAAAGTTACGTGCACACCATACAGCATGCCCCAAACCTAAGGGCTCTTGTTGTCTAATAAAAGCAATTTGACCCGCTTGAGGCATCCATTTAGTGGTAAGCTCTAGCTCGGTTTGTTTAGATTTCTTATTTAATACTTCACGCAATTCATAAGCGTGATCAAAATGATTATTAATCGAATTTTTATTTCTACCCGTGATAAAGATAAATTCTTCGATACCTGCATTTACAGCCTCTTCAAAAGCATATTGAATTAGAGGCTTATTAAAGACTGGTAGCATCTCTTTAGGTAGTGATTTTGTAGCTGGGAGAAATCTAGTACCTAATCCTCCAACTGGAAAAACAACTTTTTTTATCTTCTTTTGACTCATAATAAATCTTGTATAAAATCGCCTAAAGTTTTTATCTAAAAATAATATAAAAGTCACTATTCAAATATATAATGAAAGTTAATTATAAGCTTTATCATTTTCCCCTTTGCCCTTTTTCTCGGAAAGTACGCCTCTTTCTTCTCGAAAAAAATGTTAATGCTGATTTAGCTGTAGAAAATTTCTGGGAAAAACGCGAAAATTTCTTAGCCTTAAATCCTGCTGGCGAAGTACCAGTATTGCTTAATTATGAAGATAATAATGTTATCTCAGAAAGTACTATCATTTGCGAATATATTGAAGAAACCCATGGTGGCATTAAATTGATTGGCGATGATGCTAAATTCAGAGCAGAAGTAAAAAGAATTGATTATTGGTTTGATCAAAAATTCTTTAAAGAAGTTGGCAGCTATATTCTTTTTGAGAAGGTAATCAAATATTATAAGAATGAAGGTAGTCCTAACCCTCTATATATCAGAGCTGCTAAATTAAATTTAGAATATCATATGCAATATATGAGCTATCTGCTTGAGAATCGCAAATGGTTAGCTGGTAATAAAATTAGCCTTGCTGATCTTACAGCTGCTTCGCATTTATCAGTATTAGATTATTTGGGTCATATTAAATGGTCTGAATTTGATATTGTGAAAGAATGGTACATGTTAATCAAATCAAGACCAAGCTTTACCAATATTTTACAAGATAATATTGTGGGCTTTCAACCATCAAGTAATTACAGCAATTTAGATTTCTAGTGCAAATCTTTTCTATTCCAGCGCATAATTCTTTTTTAGACTCTTTAGCACAAGGTCTAATCAAACGAGAATTAGGAGCCGATAATTTAATTTTACTACCCAGCAAAACTACACTTAACCAATTTAAAAACTTACTAGCTAAATATAATTATCAAGGCGTCCTTCCTGAAATTATTTGCTTTAGCGATCTTGATGATCTTAAAGATCCTTTTCTCAAATTTACTACACAAACCAAGATAAACCCAGAATTCACCACCCTTGAATTAAAGTTATTTTTTAGCGAGAGATTTATCTCTTGGCAGCAACAGGTTAAAAAGCATAATCCTCTTTGCAAATATATCCAACAAATTGAAGCGGTCGAATTTTGCACCGATTTTTTAAAATTCTTTTATGAGTTACAAGAAGGCGAAATTGATATAGAACAACTCTGCAACTCTGCAAAAAATTTACAAGCTAATCTAGTTCTAAATCTTAAATTAGATTTTTTAAATTTTGTTTATCCGCATTGGCTAAAATCTAAGGAAGCAGCACAAAAACAAACCATCATTGAAAAACAAAATCAGATAATTAATTTTAAAGCAAAATTCTTAAAAGAACTAAATCACTATCAACATATTATTCTAGCAGGAACCACAGCTCTTAATCAAGCCACGCAACAGCTCTTAACCAAGCTGCTCGAATTAAAAAATAGTATTTTTATCTATCAAACAGAACATCGTTTAAATCATGAATTTTTAGGCAGTTTCTCACCTAATTTAGCAGTAAAATTACTGAAACAAAATTTTAACTTAAATGAGTCTGTAATCTGGCATGATGCTAAAAATATCAATAAGCACCAGCTACCCTTAATTAACTGCACTAGTCTAAATCAACAGGCAGAATATCTTGCTGCGCGAATTAGCAAACAGCAAGAAGCTAGACAAAAAACGCATCTAATTACTAATAATCTTGATTTAGCCAAGCTAGTACTAGCTAAATTAAATCTTAATCAAGAAGCTACTATTGCAACTAATCAAAACAAGCAAGCTACCGAATTTTTTAAATTAGCAAAATTACTCTTTAACTTAAATTATCACTATCTTGACTCAGAGGATTTTGCACTGCCAGAAAATTATCAAAATTTAGGTTTTACCGAAAAATTAGAATTACTCAAAAATTATGCAGAGCAAGATGAATTTACCCAAATGCTCTTTGCAAAATTTATTAATTTATTTAATAGCAAAAAATTCAGCTTAAAAGCCTTACTAAATTTTTTAAGCAAAGAAACGCAGAAAATTCAGTTTAGCAATGAGTATTTGGTAATTTGTCAGCCTAAAGATGCACGCTTAGTACATCCAGAAAATGCTTTCTTAGCAGATATCTCACAAGATAATTTTAGTGCTAATTTAGATGAGATTTTCAAACAAAATCTGCTAACAGAATTAGGTAAGTATAATTTTTTAGAATTACGGCAAAGCTTGATTAGCAGTGATTTTGTCCAGCAGCTTAACAACCCACAAATTACTCTAAGCATTAGCCAAACTAGTAAAGGAAAAAACGTTGAAGAATTTATCTTACTTAATAATTACCAGGCAAGATTAGTCAGACAAAATTATAATTATTTAAGCAATTTTGCGAGCGACTTCCCTAAATATCAACATATTATGGTTAAGCCACCAACCTTACTGCGTAAACATAATTTTTCTGTTACTGGCATAGAGAAATTACTACGCAACCCTTATGCAATTTATGTCGAAAAAATTCTCAAATTAAAAAAATCCCTAATCTTTTTTAAAGAGCAGGATAATCTAATTTTCGGTAATTTACTGCATCATACTATTGATGATTTTTTAAAGAATGATGAGCTATATGATGAAGCAGCGGCTATAAAATTATTTTTGCAGATTTTCACTAAAAAATTACGCAAATATCATCTGGCTGCCTCAATTAGTGCTGCTTGGCAGATTAGAGCAAAATTTCTGGCACCAGAATTTGTTAGATTGTCCTTAGGACAAGAAATTCTAGCTGAACATCCTTTAAAGTTAAAACTGACTAAGTTAGGCATTGATTTAACTTGTCGCATTGATCGTTTAGAAATACATCCCGATCAAATAATCATTAGCGATTATAAAACTGGCTCTATCCCTACTAATAAAGATTTAGAAAATGGCATTGCCTTACAATTAATTTTAACTGGTCTAATTTGTGATGCACATTTTAAAGATAAAGAATTTAGTGCCCATTATTGGCAATTAATTGGCAAATATGCTGAGGAAATAAAAATAATCGAAATAGCCAATCTAGCCGAATTAATTAATAAAGCACAAACACAGCTAGAAAATGTTATAGCAATCTATCAAAATTCCAACACACCCCTTATCGCCTTCCCCAACCCACAACTTACCACCAGCTACGATCCTTATTATCATCTAGCTAGAAGGGATAAAGTGTAAATTATGATATTCATAAGGAGTAGCAGATGTATTTCATAGCACAAGCAAATGCACAGCTAAACTCTAATTATCCTAAAATATTTTTATGTATTACCTTACTAATTTGCATCGAAGCAAAAATTATGCTAAACTGCGCAAAATTTTAGAGACAAAAAACTATGTTAAAAAACCTATTAATAATCAGCGCGCTATTATTACCCTTTAATGCTCTAGCTAAAGAGAGATTTGTCATTAGCACAGGTAGTAAATCTGGTGTTTATTTTTCAGTTGGCAATAGTCTTTGCAAAATCTTTAATAAATATCAGCAAAAAAGATATGAATGTTTAGTAGTTAATTCTTTAGGAGCTGAAGATAATTTATTTCGCGTTAGAAAATTGGATAACTATCTAGCAATCAGCCAGGCTGGTTTGCAATATGAGCATTTTACCAATATCAGTCCCAAAATACGTTCAGTTATGATGCTGCATCACGAATATTTATCCATCATTAGTAAAACAGATCAAGATATTACTAAATTAGATGATTTACTGGGCAAAAGAATTAACACTGCTTCAGAAGGCTCAGGTAGCCATAAATATTTCAAAAAAATTATGGCTTATAAAGATTGGAAATTCCGTGATTTTGATAATTCACTTGGTTATGAACTGCCTTTAATGATCGAAAATTTCTGTGCCAATAATTTGGTAGCGGCCTTTTATACTGTAGGACATCCCAATCCAGCATTTGGTAAATTAATTAATGAATGTGACGGTAAATTACTCTCACTAAATGAACAAGATATTACTGACTTAGAAAAGGCTCTTGGTAAAGAAGTAACCAGAAAAACTATTCCTGCTTACAGCTATAATAAACAAGCTAGCGATATAAATACTGTGGCCTTGCCTATCGTACTTTCTGCTTCAGAAAGATTTCCTGCTGAGATAATTAGCGAATTACTGAGCATTGTCACTACACATAAAGCAGAACTTGAAGCAGATAACCCGGTCTTTAAACAAATTATTTTTAAACCAAACAAAGATTTGAATATTGCACCACCACATGTTGGAGTGTCAGAGATTTTTACTACTCAAGATTGACAATATTTTTCTGTTTTCTTTAGGGCTGTCGTGTTTCAGGGAATTGTCCGAAATGTTTTCAGCGAGTTGTCCGATTTGC
>CAXDRM010000057.1:0-8966 GCA_963991775.1 uncultured Rickettsiales bacterium
CCACTAGCGCCACCTCCACCAGCTGCCTCTTCGCCAGATTTAGTCATTTGCTCTACACCTTTTTGCATTTGACCAATAGCCTGACGTCTTTTAGCACCACCATATGCTGAAGCTGCTTTAAGACCTTTTTTACCGTAATTTTTAGCTTTCTCCATAGCCTTACCGAAACCTGGAGTTTTACCAATTTGACTAGTACCAGTAAGAGCAGAAACTATTGAAGTAAATTGATCAAAAGCTTTATCAAGTACCACAAGTAAAAAGGCAAATTGACACATATTAGCGATTGTTACATCTGTATCAACATCAGAAACAATACGCGGGAACGAAATTCCTAAAACCACCTCTCGTGAATCACTAGCTATGCCGTATACAGGTGCAATATAAGCTACAAAAAATATATCTACTAAACTAATCACTAAAGCAATAAACACCAACACAAGGAAAGGCTGCAAAGCATAACCCATTATGGTAGAAAGCCATTTATCAAAAATTTGCTTAGTTCTTTGCATCAAAACTAACGGAATAATAATCGGTGAAATATAGATTAAGAAAGTAAGCATCAAGGCTGATACTAAAAGCATATAGGTAACCTTCAGCAACATTAATACTGAATATACAAAAAAGGATAATGAAGCAGCAAAGAAGAAAATTCCCATTGGGCTGGAGAAAATCATACCCAAAGCAACGCGGAAAATATCTGGAAAATAATTATTTTTATCAAAACCAATATATTGTGAAAATTTACAATCAAAACTATCTAATACTGCAAAATATTCATCACCTTCTGGATAAGGTAAGCCATTAGGATCTAAACCATCAAAAAAGCTACAATTTTGAATATTCTCCCAAGCTCTGCTTGATGGAATAGGCAAATCATTAAAGCTACATTGTGCATAAAGTTCGGCATCTAATTCTTCTGATAAATCCAAAGTTGTTGAGCCGGTTAATTCTGCTATATCAATCTGTTCAGCATAATCCGTACTTACTGCAAAAAATGCTTGTGATACTTCATAACCTCCTCTCATCAAAACATCAAAGAAACCATCTTTCCAAGCATCACCTTGGACAAAGTAAATTACCACAGAGAATTTAAATATATGGAGAAAGAACTGGCCTTTCTTCATGATGTTACCACTGCCTAAACCATCAATCAAAAGACTTATACCAAAGAAAAACATCCAAATGATTAAGAAGGATGTTACCACACCTTCAACATTTTTCTGCATAATACGGTACATGGCTTTAATACAACCACGCTCATCTTCAAGACCGTTGATACAGCGGCTATTAAAGACAGGAATAAGTGTTATTTGATCTACTAAATATTCACCATTTTCATCGTAAACAAAAACATCTTCTCGACCAAAATAGATATTTTCAACAGTTTTAATAAAACAACGTAGAGCCTTACCAGAAAATGGAAAATCCTTATAACCAGCATCAACCTTCATATCACAATGAGCTGAAACTGTAACCGGAGGAGATATTGGATTATTAATATCCTCTTCGACATAAGGTCTTTTTACGCAATGAGCATAATATCTTTCATTATACGTTTTGCAGCTACGATCATATTTTTTTAGCTCATTGCAAATTGGATAATTTTCACTACCATCACAACATAAGCACTCACAACGTTTATTAGTAGCAAAATCATCTAAGCTACCATCGCTATATGGGTCTTTTCCACAGCTTCTGCGCGCCTCAGAGGAAAGACGGGTTGGATCACCCACAAAACCATAAATCGGTAGAAAATCTCCAATACCTAAACTTGTACAAAATACTCCTTCAGCACAAATCTCATCGCCTTCATACCAGGCGCAAAAAATTCGATCTGCATCAATCATGGTCAGAAAATCATCAGTTTTAAGCTTTTTACAATCTTCGGGCTCAATCCAGACAGGATCCTGACCTGCATAACTAATACCAATTTTACCCGCACCATCATTGTAAATCTTCTCATTTTTAGGTAAATGGTGATCAAACTCTTCATGGTAACAATAATTACCTAATGGGCCGGTTTGAGTCCAACCACGATACTCACCAAAATCATCATGTATAAAGTTTTTCTTATGATCTAGCTGTCCTGGCTTACCACATTGCGGTTTTTCCTTATCAATAGTATTAACTACTTTAGAATTGGCTCTAATATCTTTTGCCCATTCAGAATAGGCATAATATACCGCCGTAAGAGCTGCCATGGCAGCTACTGAAGCTGCTATCTTAGCCGCCTTGGCACATGCGGCTACTCCTGCACCTCCTGTTGCATACAAGCAGGTTCCAAGAGTAGCAGCATAGGTAAGAGCATAAGTTAAGATATAAATAGTGATTAAAGAACCGCATTGCGAATAATCTGACGCCATCGCCTCAGCAGTAAAACGATTATCTGCAACTATGGCATTATTGGCATAGCTAGTATTTACCGGTTGTAACAAAGCAACTAATATAAAAATGGTCGCAATTATTTTTCTTATCATCACATACCCTTATCTTTACTGGCACCCGTAGTACCAAAATCATCACTACCAATCAGCTTAGTAGCCTGAGCTTTTCCAGCACCATAGACTCTTTTACCTACAAAAGCTCCTGCTTTAGCAACATCTTTTCCACCCTCAACTAAAGAGTTAATAATTTTATCCTCAAATACTTGTACTTGGAACACTCCAGAAATTATGGCTTTAGTTATATAAGAAAAAGCCATAAACATTACTATAAAAATAAACAATAAACGTAATACAGCCATTAATAGAGGCCATAAAAACTCTGTACCAAGCCATGGTATTGGTATACCAACCACGGTCATAGTACTATCATATTGATTACTAGAAAACCTATCCAAGAAACATGGTAGATATATTTCTTTACACTCAGGATCAATAACTAATTTACCATCTTTTAAAGTATAAACATCACCTATTGAGTCACCATATAGCCCTACATCCAAAGCTTTGAAAAATATTGCTATAACCACAAACATAATTAACGGTACTGCACTATAACCCAATAATTGTTTTAACCAATTATCAAAAATTGCTTTGGTTTTTTTATTTGGTATCAAAATCAATGGAATGATAAGTGGCGACACAAAAATCAACAGATTAATTACAATAAAAGTGGTAATCATGATGAATAAAGTTTTAAGCATCACAATATAATACATGATAAAAAGTAGTGGAATGATAATAATAAAGACTAAAGCTAAAACCATGATAGAAAAAAAGCTATCAGCAAAGACACTCATAATACTGCCAGCAGTTTTATCTAAACCAAATAAATTATTAGAACGACAATCATACATATCCCAAATACGGTATTTAGCCTCATCTAACTCATATTGAATACCTCTGGGTCCTTCATTGCTACCAATTTCTGAACTACAATCCGCCCCTTCTGGTAAAGACAATTCTTGGCCAGCAAACTCTGTATCTACTGTAGAAATCTGACTAAATTCTATAGAAGAAAAAGCTATTTCACCTAAAGTAGTACCGCTTAGCACCAAAAAATCATAATAACCATCCCGCCAACCATTATGTACTGAAAAATAGAGAATCAGACTAAAATACACTATTAACTTATACCCCTCACGTAAGCTTGGCAATTTACCGAAAAGCATCATCATACCAATGAAAGTAACTGCTAACACTAAGATAACCATTACTATAGATTGGGCAAAATTTTGGAATTTTACCATAATACCTTCATCACATTGTGACACCCTATCCACTACAATGTTACTATCCACACAACGAAAATCTTTAACTGTACGCTGATCATCCGTGGTAATATAGGCACCAAAAAACACATTTTGTATGGTTTGATCAACACATCTAATCGCCCGACCAGCAAAGCTAGATTCAACCTCACGCCCTTGTGCATTACGCAATATGGCATCTTCAGTACAATATGGCGAAATTATCGACGGAAACTTATAATCTCCATAATTCTGTACCATCGGTTTTGGTACACAATGAGCTAAATATTTTTCATTAAAAATATAACCACAAACATCCTGCTGAGTGGCTTGTTCTTCAGGATCACAATCTTCAATTATTTTACTATTCTCTTCATCAATACATGGACCCGGATCATAACATACTGAACATTGCTCATAAGCTGCCAGACAATTGCCTTCACCATCTTTTTTATAAGAATCATCTTTATAAGAACCATCAGGCTCACAAATATCTTCACAAGGAATAATCTTACCTTTACCGCCTATAGAATAATCATCTACACCAAAATCAACATTGGATTCAATAGCAGAAAAATCTACACAATTAGCAAATACCTCTGCTACTTCATCCTCTAAAGAATCAACATCTACTTCTAAACCTGCTAGCTCCATACTACAAAATACTCCACTAGCACAAATCATATCATCAACCTCATAGGCACAAGCTAAAATTCCAGCAAAATCATGACATTCATCCTCTTTAATACATGCTTCACCATGTTGATTATGCCTCACTCTAACCCCATCACATATTTGATCCGGATCAAATAAAGCAAAAGTTTCACCTGCAAGATTACCCTGATTATCTAAATAACAACCGGGCATTTCTAATACTTGCTGGGTAGTAAAATTACTCGGAATATCTGCAGGATTAATAGAAGGTACAGGTTCACCCACATGATCAACACATGGGGTATTTTTAGTTAAATCAAAATCATTTAGACCATTTGCATCAAGATCCGAGTGGTTAGCAACTCTGGTTCTTTTCATAAAATCATCTGCTATAGCTTCTTGTACATTACGTGCTGTACAATAAGATGCAGCACCTAATGAACAGGCTCTAGCAGTAGAAGGACCTGGCGCATAATACCAAGCAACGCAAGGTAAAATAGCAGTAAGCATTGCTGAACATGACGTAGCATCAATAGCTATTGATTCAGGCGTAGGACGATTATTTGGGTAAGCATTTGCTTGATTTACATGGAGATTTAAGGTGCAAAGTAATAATAAAATTGTGCAGATTTTTAACCTTAAATTTATCATTACAGTTTCGCCACCCTCTCAAAAAATATTGGTAGCCAATCTTCAGGGTCAGAACCAACTTCTTCGACAATTTCATCAAGTAAGATCACCGTATCTGCTCTACCTGATAAAACATCGATTATATCATTCATACCTTTTAAATTAATACGTGCCACAACAGAATCATTAGCTTGCTTTACTAGAAAGAAACGTGAGGCAGGATCTGTAGTTTTAATAATTTGATACTCACGTTCAGAGAGCATAAATACCGATCTGTACAGGTCAGTAGCTTTAAGATTTGGTAAAAAGATTTGTGTCGCAGTTTGTTGAATTAAAGTATCACTAATATCACTATTTGCGGCATCCTCCACCGATTGAGTCGCAAAAATTACCATGGCATTTAATTTTCTCATCACTTTCAGCCAATCTTTAATTTTGGGACCAAATACATCATTATCGATTAAGGCCCATGCCTCATCCAGTACGATTAAAGTTGGTTTACCATCCAAAGAAAGGCTAATTTTATGGAATAAATAAAGTAGTACAGGACCAATACTATCCTTATCATTTAAGATACTATTCATCTCAAAACCAAATGAATCAGCTATAGTAAAATCTAAACGATCTTCAGCATTATCAAATAATTTGGCGTGGCTACCTTCACCATGCCACATTGCTAATCTACTTGCTAAAGAACCTGGACCAGAAATACCTAAGAAAGCTGCAATATTACCTAAACGGCGATCTTTCTGTGGTAATTTATAATTACCTTCGACTGCCTCTTTAATCATATCTAGATCTTCAGGAGTAATTGGTGGATAATCTGGACCAGATAATAATGCTTTGATCCAATCAATTAAAAAGGCACGATTTTGAGTATTATCCTCTAGCTGCAAAGGATTAAATCCTGTTTTATGACCAGGATCTAAAAAGAAATGTCTACCACCTATAGCTTTAATAAAAATTTCAGCACCACGATCTTTATCGAAAAAGAAAGTTCTTGGAAAAAATTTTTGCGCCTGACAACATAAAAAATTCATCAGCACAGTTTTACCAGCACCAGTTGGACCAATAATTAAACTATGACCTACATCTCGCGCATGAAAATTAAAGAAGAATGGCGTTCCTGAAGTTGTATTAAACACTGTAACTGCATTACCCCAATGATTACCAGAACGCTTGCCGGAAGGATAATTATGAAATGAAGCAAAAGCTGCTAAATTTAAAGTATTAACCGTAGATTTTCTAACAACAAAATCATCATTACCTGGTAAAATACCCCAATAGGCTGGCTCAAGATTAATTTTCTCACGCACTGCATTAATACCTACATTTGAAAATTCTACCACAGCTTGCGACACAGCATTTTCAACGGCTTTAACATCTCTCTCAATACATAAAATATGCAAATTATGACTACCAAAAGCAATTTCACCACTCATGGCAATATCCAAGGCTTGACTAATTTCAGCAATTTGCGATACAGCAATATCTTCCGCTTGTTGTAATCTATTTTGTTGCATTTGCATGCTAGAAATAGCAGCAGCACGATCAATAAAATTAAAGTTTTGGCTGATAATAAATTCGAAAGGTAATTTTAAAAAACCATCTAACATACCTGCAAAAGTAGTCGGGCGATATTCTTTTACGCTAGCAATGGCACCATATCTAGTTTCAAAAACTCCTCTTGCCTCTAATGCTTTTGGACCAAAAAATAGACGGTTATTTGGCAAAATATGTGATACTTTAGAAGAAGGCACTTGTACCTTTTGACGAAAACCACAATTTACTAACATACCTAAAAATTCAAGAGGCTCAGAAAAAGCTCCTTCTTCAGTATAAACTGTATCTAATAATTCTGCCCCATAACTACCATAGGCACTCATCATGCGATCAGTCATTTCTTCTAGATCATCATAACATTCTTTAAGCTCTCTTTTCCAAGCATTCTTATCGGTGGTTTTCTCAATTGCTTTTGCTGCATTCTCTAATAAGGCAGAAGTAGACTCGTCTTTTTTACGAATGATTGAAACATAATGCTCATTAACAAAAGTATGTTTATCACTATGTCTTTCACGCCATTCATCATCAACATATTGGGTAAAAACATTGGGCATTTTACCATCAGGATAAGCTTTTTGCTTTCTTCTTACAGTATGAAAACTCATTGAAAAACTACCCTGTCCCATACCTTTAAATAGCGAGTTACGCAGATTTTTTTTAATCTCAAGATCATCATCATCAGCGGTCTCAAAAGAAAAACCCTTAACCTTGATAATGCGCATTAAGCGATTTTTGGTAAGCAGAATAGTATTTGAGTTATAGTGGCAAACATATGGTATGAAATTCGCAGCAGAGAATTCATTTTGAATAATTTTTTGATTTTTGGTTTGTGCTTTTTTTAATCTAATATCAAACATTAATACACATCATATGAATTTGAACCATAAATAGATTTATTTTTGCATTTAGTACATTTGGAAGCTTTGGTCATAATCAAATCAATGAAGAGTGGTTCTTTGGCACAAATTAAATAACCAATACCATGAAAAAAAGGCAAAGCTAGAAATCCGATAAATTTCTCAGTGAGAATAAAGTAAATGAGACAGGTAAAACCATTTAGGATAGCAAAAGGATATGCTACGCCAAAAATCATTGCCGGTCTTGTAAGACCTAAAAAGAGTGGGTCGGAACCAATTCCAGACATTATATACCTCCAAATTTGAGCTTGAAAATATCATCCATAATATTTATTGTACAACATTTTAAAGCCCCAAGCAAAAGATTTCTTTTGCTAAATAAATCCAGAAAATTTTAGAGGAAAAATGACCATAATTGCCAAGAGATTAAATAAGATAAAACCATCTCCAACTATTGCAGTAACTACCAAGGCTAAAGAGCTAAAAGCAGCAGGTAAAAATGTTATCGGGCTTGGTGCTGGTGAGCCAGATTTTGATACTGCCGACTATGTTAAAGATGCTGCTCAAGCTGCAATGCAAGCAGGACAAACTAAATATACTGCCGTAGATGGCATACCAGAACTAAAAAAAGCCATTCAAGCAAAATTCAAAAAAGATAATAATCTCGATTATGATCCAGCAGAAATCACTGTTTCTTGCGGTGGAAAACAAGTAATCTATAATGCCTTAATGGCAAGCCTAAATCCTGGTGATGAGGTAATTATACCTGCACCATATTGGGTTTCATATCCAGATATTACTATTTTAGCAGAAGGTACTCCTATATTAGTAAATTGCTCAGCTGCAGATAATTTTAAACTTACCCAGACAAGCTTAGAACAAGCTATTACTGACAAAACTAAATGGTTAATTTTAAACTCTCCTTCGAACCCTACCGGCAATTCTTACAGCAAGGCAGAGCTTAGTGCCTTAGCAGAAATTTTAAAAAAATATCCACAAATCCATATTTTAAGTGACGATATATACGAACATATTACTTATGATGATTTTGAGTTTTACAATATTGCAACCTTAGCACCAGAATTAAAAAAACGCGTATTAATAGTTAATGGCGTATCTAAAGCATATTCTATGACAGGTTGGCGTATCGGTTATGCTGCTGGTCCGCAAGATTTAATTAAAGCAATGGCTAAAATCCAATCACAAAGCACTTCAAACCCTTGCTCAATTTCGCAATATGCAGCAGTTGCAGCCTTATCTGGACCACAAGATTATTTAGGAAAGCGTAATGCAGCTTTTAAGGAAAGACGTAACTTTGTTGTCGAGCAATTTAATAATACACCCGGACTCTCTTGTAATATTCCAGAAGGAGCTTTTTACATTTTTGCTTCATGCGCAGATATTATTGGCAAAACTACTCCGCAAGGCAAAAAAATCAGCAACTCTACAGATTTTGCTTCATATCTGCTAGAAGATTACCTAGTTGCATTAGTACCAGGGATTGCTTTTGGTATGGAAAATCATTTTCGCATCTCATATGCAACCAGCATGTCTAACCTTGAAGAAGCTTG
>CAXDRM010000058.1:0-8892 GCA_963991775.1 uncultured Rickettsiales bacterium
ACATTGCGTTCTGTGCGTGCTGAAATAGTTTTAATGGTAAAATTATCTTGAGGATGTTTGATTAAAAAATCTAATAATTCACCTCCAACGACTCCAAGACCAGCAATGGCTAGATTATAATGTTTGTTACTTTGCATTTTGTAATAAGAATTTTTTAATATTTTTAGCTCCTTGTCTGGTACGCATGGTATTTTCAACAATAGATATGCGAATATAGCCTTCACCACCAGCACCAAAACCAGCACCAGGTGATACAGCAACATTAGCATTTTCGAGAAGTAATTTCGAAAATTCCAAAGAGCTTAAATCTTGATATTGCTCCGGTAATTTTGTCCAAACAAACATGGAAG
Organism: uncultured Rickettsiales bacterium; assembly: GCA_963991775.1. Taxonomy (GTDB): domain Bacteria; phylum Pseudomonadota; class Alphaproteobacteria; order Rickettsiales; family JABIRX01; genus CAXDRM01. The sequence goes on from CAXDRM010000058.1 coordinate 351, forward strand.
CTTCAGGAATAGTTACTTGCCAATTTGCTTGTTGTAAATTTTCGACCAAAATATCACGACGTAATTTATATTCTTCGCGAATATTAGCAATATAATCATCAGCCTCATTAATCGCTACTGTAGCAGCAATTTGCAAAGGAGTAAAAATACCATAATCAAGATAGGATTTAATTCTACCAAGCGCAGCGATTAAATCTTTGTTGCCAGCAGCAAAACCAATACGCCAACCAGCCATTGAGTAGGTTTTACTAACACTGCTATATTCAATAGCTACATCTTTAGCTCCTTTAACTTGTAAGATTGATGGTGGTGGCGTATCACCAAAATAAATTTCAGCATAAGCTAGATCTGAGATTATGTAGATTTTTTTATTGCGACAAAAATCTACTAGCTCCTCGTAAAATTCTAGATCAACAATTTGGGCAGTTGGATTGCAAGGGTAATTAACAATAACAGCTAAAGGTTTAGTATGTGAGGTTTCAACATGTTGTTTAAATTGCTCAAGAAATTCTCGAGGAGTTTCATGTTTGATACGTACTACATCTGCACCAGCAATAATAAAACCCCAGCTATGAATTGGATAGCTCGGATCTGGTACAATAATTTGATCACCAGGGCCAGAGATGGCTAAAGCTAAACTAGATAAGCCTTCTTTTGAGCCAATTGAAACAATTAATTCGCTTTCAGGATCAAGATCAACATTAAATCTTTTTTTATAGTAATTTGCCTGTGCTTTACGCAGGCCTTTAATGCCTTTAGAAGTTGAATAGCCATGAATATTTTCTTTTGCGACAGCTTCTGAAAGTTTGCTAATCACATTTTCAGGAGGTTTACTGGTAGGGTTACCCATACCGAAATCAATAACATCAAAGCCAGCTTGTCTTTTATCAGCTTTATGTTGATTTACTTCAGCAAAAACATATGAAGGTAATTGTGAGAGTCGATAAAAATCGGTTTTCATAATATTTGCAAATTTCCAAAAATTTTAAGACGTTGCAAATATAGATGAAGCAGGCAGCTTTTCAACCTTAAATCTCAGGTACATTGCCAAACCTATTAGATAGCGGATCACTATCAATAAGTGAGTTTAGAAAATTATTATCAATTTTTTCTATAGCTTCATTACTTCTTGAATAATTTTGACGATTTATATCGCCGCCAGGGCCAAACTCATCAGGTGAAAGTAAATCAAATCTTTCACGATTATTATTGCTTAAATATAGTGTGTCATCACGAACTGGCTGTGGATTATATGATCTAGTAGTTGGTGAGGAGATTTCAGGATATGATCTCACTTCATCATTGATAATTTGTTTAATTCTTTGGTTAGGGTTAACTCTTTGCTTGGTTCTTGGTGCCTGTGCTTGTGGCTTAGGCGGCGCACTTCGTGTTGGATTAGAATAATTATTAGTTTGATATGGGTAAGGGTAATTGCTTAAATTATAGCGATTATTTGGTTGATAAGCAGTATAATAGCTAGGATAAGCAGGTGTATTAAATTGCTCTTCTGGTAAAGTATTTTGCGGAGCTCCAAAGCGTGGGTCTTGAGCAGTTTGTTGCAGAGGCTGTGTTATTTGTTGTGCTGCTTGCGCTTGTTGATATTGATTGTAATTTGGTGCTCTTACAGGAGCTTTAGCGTTTAAGTTATCAAAAATTTTGATTTCATCATTTTTGCCACGAGTAAATAATTTAGTTTCACCACCATAAGCTGCTGCTGGGTCATAGCCTAATTTATGCTGAAAAGGATATTTATTAGGATTATCATTAACATGCTGACATGATGAGAATACTAACAATATAATTACCGCATAAAATTTACCCATATTATTCACCTTGTAAGATTAATGTTTTTGAAAAACCTCTCTTTTCAAGGCGGCGTTGAATATCAATTGCGCTAACCAAAGAGCTAATTGGACCAACTTTAACTCGGTTTAGCTCTTTAGTGCCTTTAGAGAAATTTTCGATGACGATATTGCCTACGCCATTTAATTTGGATTTGACTTTTTCTGCATTGCTACGTTTTGAGAAAGCGCCAACTTGAATGAAAAATACTTGATCATTTGCAGATTTTTTTGGTAGGGCAGATTGTCTTATTGGTTGATTAGCTTGAGCTGGGTTACCATATTGTCTTAAAGTATCGGCTTTTAATTTGTTGATATTATTGTTTGCTACATCATCTATCACAGGAGCAGTTCTAACTTGCTCTTTTTTTTCATCAAATAGATAATTATAGAATGTATCATTTTTGAGTTTTGGATTAGTATTTCTTACATAGGCATTTTGACCGGAGCTAGTTGGAGAAATAACCACAGGAGTACTTTCTGATTGTTGTTGAATATATTCTTGATTTTTACTTGGGACTCTTTTTTGCGCATAGATATCTTTTTTTGGCGCACAAGAATTTAATGAAACGCTAAAAAGAACTAAACTTAGAGTTATAATTTTATACATGGTTAATTCCAGACTATAAATTGCTAGTTAAAAAATTTTATATATTTTAACATAAAATCGGCTCTAGTTAAAGTAAAAGTTTTTATGATCGACATATTTATCTGGGTAATACTCATAATTTTAGCCCTAGGTTGGGGTAGTTTTGCAACCATGGCTGTATATCGCTTAGCCCATAATGAGCCTTGGATTGGGCGTAAGCCATATTGCACAAGTTGTAACCATATTTTGACTTTTATTGATTATATTTCGCTACTATCTTTTTTTCTTTATCGCGGTAAATGTCGCTATTGTGGTGCAGGTTATGAATATTATAAAGTATATTTTGTTACTGAACTGTCGATTTTACTTTATTTTTTACTTAATTTTTTCATCAATCATTTTAATCAAATTTTTATCATTAATACCGGGATTTTTATACCAGCCGCAATTTGGTCAATTATCTACTATAATGAAAAGATCAATAGTGAGAAAATGCTGCTTGCCATGTTTTTCTTTGCAGCCTTACTTAGAGTATATGTTGACCAGGATATTTTTAATCTGATTTATGGTGTATTATTGGCCAGCATCACAGCTTTATTTTTGCGCCATAGCTATTATTTGCTTACTGGCAAATTTAAAAAATCATTAGATTATCTCGAATATAAACCAGAAGATCGCTTTAAAGATGAAGATTTTATGGTAATTAAATTAGCAGCAATTTTAGGAGCAATATTAGGTGTGCAGTTAAAGCTATTTATAATTATTCTACTTGCTGGAGTGCTTGTCTTATTTATTAAGAAAAGCCAGCATGCTTTAGCTTTATTAGCAAATTTAGTAGCAATCTCTAGCTTGCTTTTTGTATGAATAATCAATTAGTCGAGCTCAAAGATTTTTCTTTAAAATTACATGCTAAAACCTTACTTAGCTCAATTAATTTTTCTCTTAAAAAAGGTGAGATCGTTGCACTAATTGGTGAAAGTGGTTCGGGTAAATCTTTGTTAGCAAAAGCCATATTGCGTCTTAATGATGAAAAGATTTTTAATGCTAGTAAGGGGCAAATAAATTTTGCTGGCCAGGATCTCTTAAAATTAACAGAAGAGCAATTAATTAATTTGCGTGGCTCAGAGATTGGTTTCATCACCCAAGATCCTTTTATGTCCTTAAATCCTTTACATCATGTAAAAAAGCAGATTGCAGAGACTTTACTTTTACATCAAAAACTTAGTAAAAAAGCTGCTTTAGCTAAGGTTGAAGCTTTACTCAAACAAATAGGTTTAGCTAAGCAAGCAAGTAGCAAAGATAAGATTTATCCACATCAATTATCAGGTGGACAAAGGCAGAGAGTAGTGATTGCTAGTGCCATCATTAATCAGCCACAGTTAATTATTGCTGATGAACCAACTACGGCGTTAGATCCAGACACTGAAGCAGAAATTATTAATCTACTTAAGAATATTGTAAAAAATTTACAGGTAAGTCTGCTCTTTATTTCGCATGATTTAGAGTTAGTAAAATCTTTTGCTGACCGTGTTTTAGTAATGCAACAAGGTAAGATAGTTGAAGAGGGCACAGTAGCACAAATTTTTAAAAAGCCACATCATGCTTATACTAAGGCTTTACTGGCTGCAAAACAGCTTAAACTTAATTTGGCAGAACCTAATTTTTATCCATTGCTTCAGCTTAATAAGGTTGAGTTAGGTTATCAGCAAGGTGGTTTATTTAAGAAAAAATATTTAGCTATTTTAAAAAATATTAGTTTTAAAATTAGTCAGGGTGAAACAGTTGGTTTGATAGGGCCAAGCGGCTCAGGTAAGACCAGTCTTGCTAGAGCAATTTTAGGGTTAACTAAGATTTCTTCCGGGCAGATAATCTTCAATGGATTATATTTAGATGAGTTAAGTTATGCAGCTAGAAGAAGCTTAACGCGCGATATGCAGATTATCTTTCAAGATCCTTATGCAAGTTTGAATCCTAAAATGACCATTAGGCAAATTTTAGTTGAGGGTTTAAAGGCGCATCAGATTAAACACACAGATCAGTTGCTTATTGATGCAATGTTACAAGTTGGTTTAGAGACAGAATTTTTAGAGCGTTATCCTTGGCAATTTAGTGGTGGGCAGCGACAAAGAATAGCGATTGCTAGAGCTTTATTATTATCACCAAAATTACTTATTTTAGATGAGCCAACCGCATCATTAGATAGTAGCTCTCGCGCTGAGATTATTAAATTATTAGTTAAGTTGCAGCAGCAATATCAATTATCATATCTATTTATCTCTCATGATTTGGAGTTAGTTAAACAAATAAGCCACCGCGTTGTAAAATTGGGTAAATTTTGTGGTGCTTAATCGGCATAGTATGCTTGCATTTTTGTCGAGTTCAGATTGCGAGGAGCGGCACGTAGTAAAACTTCGTAAGCACTGCAGCAATTTGATACGAGGCACTCTGCTGAAACAGTTTAGCTTAGCTAAATTGTTTCAGCAAAGGCTGCATAATATGCCGATTAAGCCAATAATTTAAAATATGATTTCAGTCATTATTCCAACATATAACAGGGTTAAACTTTTACCAAGAGCGCTAGAATCAGTATTGGCGCAAAGCTATCAAGATATTGAATTATTGGTTATAGATGATGGTTCAACAGATGAGACAGAGCAATTAATTAAAAATAACTATCCCCAAGTAAAATATCTTTATCAGCAGAATCGTGGTGTTAGTGCGGCAAGAAATTTAGGAATTAGTAGGGCTCAAGGTGAATGGCTGGCTTTTTTAGATTCAGATGATCAGTGGTTACCAGAGAAGCTTGAAAAGCAATATGCAGCATTAGAAAAGAGCAATTTACAAATTTGTCATAGTAATGAAATCTGGCAACGTAATGGTAAATTAGTCAAACAGCAGGCCAAGCATTATAAGTCAGGTGGTAATCAATTTGCGCGTTGTTTGGAATCTTGTGTTATTGGGCCTTCAGCAATAGTGGTGCACCGAGATGTATTTAAAGAGTTAGGCATATTTGATGAAGCTTTGCCGGCCTGTGAGGATTATGATATGTGGCTTAGAATTTGTGCCAAATATCAGCTAGCATTTTGTAGTGAAGCGCTATTAATAAAACATGCTGGTAATTGGCCGCAGCTTTCGTTAAAATCTGGTCCCCTAGATAAATATCGGATTTATGCGTTAAATAAATTATTAAATTTTACTAATTTAACCGAAGAACAGCGGCTGCTTACTCAGCAAATGTTGCAGGCTAAATTAGATATTTATTTAGCAGGTTGTAAAAAATATAATAAGCAGTTAGAAGCTGAATTTTTTAAAAATTTATAGAGGATCTCTCGGTATAAAGTAAAAGTTTCTACTCAGTACAGCGCTCGAGAACCGAATAAACTTTTTAAGTTCCTTGTATGCATATAATTATTAAACCAACCTTGCACTTCAGCACGCTCAGTGGCCTGTTGGTGCTAAATATTTAGGACCCTGAGCTTGCCGAAGGGCCGCTTGAGTCTGAGGCATTTTTTAAAGTTGATACGGTGCTCAAGAACCTATATAAAAAGAATATGAAATTAATATATATTGTTGCACTGAGAGCAGAGGCTGAGCCGCTAATAAAATATTATAAACTGCGTCGCTTAATGAATCATCAAGCTTTCGAAATTTATAAACATCCCAAACAAGATATCTATCTAGCAATTAGCGGAATAGGTATGTTAGCTGCCAGTAGTATGACTGCTTATTTAGCTGGAAAAGATTTACTTAGTAAACAATCCTTATTAATTAATCTAGGTATTGCTGGTGGTAAAAATTGGTCATTAGGTGAACTTATCCTAATTGCTAAAGCAAGTAGCGAAATTGCCAAACAAAATTTTTATCCTACAAAATTTTTTAAAACTAACTTAACTGAGGCAGCATTACTAACAGTAAGTAAAGTGCCTAGCACATATCCAGAACAGCAACTACTTGATATGGAATTTTATGCAATCTATGCAGCAGCTAAATATTTTATCTCTAGTGAGCAGATACAAAGTTTAAAAATTATTTCAGATAAGCAACAAGCAGATATTAATGATCTTACTAAAGAAAAAATAGAGCAGCTTATTGCTAATAAACTGCTAGAAATTACTAAATTTGCTGAGCAGCTTTGGCAGGCAATAAAGCAAGAGGCTATTTATCAAGATTATCCACCATATTTAGCTGAGCTCACTAAATTAGTGCATTTTTCTAAAACTCAACAACATCAATTAGAAAAGCTGCTTATCACTTTAGCTAATCAAGAGCAAAAGCTAAATATAGCTGAGCTATCAGCTCTAAACCATCCTAAAAAAATTATTGCAAAATTAACCAGCTATGTTTAGTAGAATCTATGTAGAACAAACTGTTAAGCAATTACCTAGAGTTGCTAAATTACTAGCTAAATACTCAGCTCTACCCCAAATTGACATAGAAAATTATGCTGAATTATTTAATGCTAAGCAGCAAAATTTTAAATTGCAGAAGCAAAATCCTGCCTTAATTATTGCGCAAAAATTTGGTAAAAAATTACTCAAAACTCCTGAAGGTTTTGGAGTAGGAGGTACAGAGAATTATTATTTTTCTCATATGCTTAATTGTCTTTATGATTGTCGCTATTGTTTTTTGCAAGGCATGTATAATTCGGCTAATTATTTATGGTTTGCTAATTATGAAGATTTTTTTGCTGAGCTGCGCGCTTTAAATCAGGAAGCTCAGCCTAATAGCTATGTATTTACTGGCTATGATTGTGATTCATTGGCTCTTGAGCAGATCACTAATTTTTTTAGTGAATATCAACAAATTTTTGCTGAGTGCCAACAATTAAATTTTGAATTACGTACTAAATCAGTGGCTTTGAATTCTTTACGCAAAACTAAGCCTTTAAATAATTTATTAATTGCTTATAGCTTAACTCCAGATCTTATTGCTAAAGAGATTGAGCATGGTGCTGCTCCGGTTAAATCAAGAATAAAAGCTTTAAGTGAATTATCAGAGGCTGGTTGGCAGATTGGTTTAAGATTTGATCCGCTAATTTACCACCGGGATTATCAGCTGCTTTATCAAGAATTATTCCAAGAGATATTTAGTAAGATTAACTTAAAAAATTTACATTCAGTTAGTATCGGACCTTTGCGCTTTCCTAAAAAAATGCATGAAAAGATCTTTAAACTTTATAAACGCGAAGCGCTACTTAGTAATAAATTAGAGCAGCGCGATAATTTAGTAGCATATAGTAAAGAGTTAGAGCAAGAAATGCAGCAATTTGTACTTAAAGAATTAGCAGCTTATATTGCAGCAGAGAAAGTTTTTTATTGTCATAATTTATGAAGATTTTAATTACTGGCACCTCATCAGGAATAGGTCAGAATCTAGCAGAAGATTTATTGCAGCAAGGACAAAATATAGTTGGTATTTCTAGAAATACTGTAGAATTTACTGGAAATTACCAACATTATAATCTTGATCTAAAAGATCTGAGTGAGCAGCATTTAAAAATATTAGCTAAAGAGCAGGCTGATTTAGATGTGCTGATTTTAAATGCAGGCTATGGCGAATTTAAAGAGTTAGAGCAATTTAGCAGAGAGCAAATTTTTGCAATGTTTCAGGTAAATATATTAAGTAATATTTTGTTAGTTAAAGAGTTGCTACCAAAATTACGCAATAGAAAAAACGCAAAAATTATTTTTATTGGCTCAGAAGCAGCTAAGCGTGGCGCTAAGAAGGGTACAATCTATGCTGCTACTAAATTTGCACTGCAAGGCTTTGCCGAATCATTACGCCAAGAAGTAGCTAGCTCGAATCTAGCAGTAACTATAATCAATCCGGGCATGGTCAAAACTAAATTTTATGAGAAATTATTTTTTGCTCCAGGCAAGTCAGTAGAAAATTCGATAAAAGCTGCAGATCTAAGTAAAATTATAAATCTAACAATTGCGCTTGAAAATAATTTAGTTCTGGATGAAATTAATTTATCACCAATGAAAAAAAATATTTTTTTTAAGAAATGATGAATTGCTTAAGCCTAAGGTACTTCAATATAGTTTTACGACAAATGCAAAATTCTTCAGGAAGCTTAGCTATTAAATTAGGTTCTCGAGATGCCCTTCGG
>CAXDRM010000059.1:0-8880 GCA_963991775.1 uncultured Rickettsiales bacterium
TTTTAAAAGTTAATCTTTGATCAGTAGTGAAATATCTACTTCAAGGTTTACTAATACTAGCACAGCAGCAGAATATGCTTTACGCATATTTTGCTCGAGAGCTATTTTCTCTGCTTGTGTTTCAATATTACGCAATGCTTTTTCTTGTTCGGTAAGATTTGCCTCTGTTGCCCTAGGATTACTTGCATCTATGTGATTCTTGAAATAGTCACTAGAAAAAATTTCGTCAAAATCTTCTTCTAAAAATATTACATCATCTTGTAACTTTCTCTTTGCTAAAATGGTGCTCCTTTTCGACGCATCAGCAAGATCATCACTACGTTGATATAATCTTAAAATATCCTGACGAGAAGCATATGTTGTTTGTGTATATAAAATTAAAGTTAGTGCAAAAATTGTAGTAATTTTTTTGTATAAATTTTTCATAATAGACCTCAAATTATTTTTTATTTTCTAATATTAATGAAAAATCTACCCCCTTCCCTGTCAAAATCAACAACGCAGCAGCATGTGCTAATTTTAAGTTATGTTGCTTGGCAAGATCTTCTGCTTTTATATAAATATGTGCCAAATCTTGCTCTTCTTTGATCAAATTTTGTATTACTACCTTAGGGTTTTTTGGATCAATATTATTTTTAAAATAATCACTGGCAAATATTACCTCTATATCTTTCTCAAGTGCCTTTATATTGTTAAATAATTGCTCTTTTGCAATAGCAATAAAACCTTTTGTTGTTTTCGCATAAGCAGAGCTACGTTTGAATATTTTCGTGATATCTCTATCAGCAGCATAAGTCACTGGCACTAATGAAATAAAAGATAGAGTAAAAATAGTTAGAATTTTATTATGAAATTTTAGCATGATTTATTTTAGATTAATTAAATTATAAATTTATGATCACTTAGTAAGATTCTATAAAGTAAATAGGTTCTTCTTTCTTAGCTAAAAAGATACTTGGTAAGTGAAATCTAATATTTATCCCCCCATAAGAAGAATGAGGCATTTTATATGAGATAGTCCCAAAATAAGGATGGTGATCTCTGGCCGCCACCTGACATCTAATTTTCAAATTATACGATGAATAATTATAACGATTATCTTTGAAATATCGTCGAGCAATCTCTTGAATTTTTCTATTTGGATGCTTAACAACATCATTGATTTCTGCCTCTCCAGGTTCTCCCTTCGCAGTACAACGAGAATCAAAAGAGCTCATATGATCTATGTTGATTTTTGAATGTTTATCAAATGTAGAAAATCTGACTCTAATATCTTGATCACGCCTAAAAGATCCCTTAATTATAGGATGATCTTTGCGCAATAAATCAACTGATAATTTTTCCTGTTGCTGATCAATCTTAAAATTATCTGATAAAGTTAAATAATCGCCTTTCCTATACAAATTTAAATTCTCTTTGCCTGGCATAGTCAGTACGTATGTTTTTCCATTCTTATGAAATTTAACAGGTACTTCTTTTGAAAGCAGTTTCTCCAAAACCTTGTGAGGCTCTTTAATGTATTCTAATGCGGGATCATTATAGTATCTGATAGGCACTATCTTATCATTTACATTCTGCAAAAATTTATGGTGCTCTTTAGAATGTTTTAATATGTCTTTAACCTTAATTTTACTATCACTAGCCCTACTAAATTCTAAAAGACTCTGATCAATGGGTTTGTTTATTTCTAAGTTCTTTGTTACTAACTCAGTCGTTCTTAATATATTATTATTAATTGCATACTTCGTATAAAGAATAACCAAATACTTCTGAACATCTATCGGTCCACCCTTATGCATATTCCAGGTTTCGTATGCTGTTGTTTCAGCATTTAAATTAACATAATAACCAAAAATTTTGAGCGTCTTGCCAACTAAATCATCTCTCAGCACATAAACATAGTTGTCCTCATCTATGTTATGCTTTTCTAAATCTGACTCAATAAAACCATAGTGAGTTAACGCATTATTATGTTTTAACACCAATCTATCATTAATTTTTTGTGGTATTTCACCTCTACATAATTTATGTAGGGACTTATAAAAATTTATTACTAATTCATTAATTGTTTTGATATCCTCTGCGTTAAAAGTTATATCAAACTCTTCTCTACTAACATTATAATCATTTTCAGGAATTGCATCTTTCAGAGGAAATGTATCCTCTGTATGAGATGAATAAAAATGTATTTTATTATTGATCTTTTTTCCTCCTAAAAAGTAGGCTACTGGATATTGTTCCGGTAAAGAAATATTGCTTTCACAGTCAAAAATTTTGCTACTAGATTGTCCCACCCGGGAATTGTTAACATTAGGAATCTTGATAAATAAAGGCAATACTTCTGAGTTCAATTTATATTCAGGATCCTCAGTAGAAGTTGAGATAAGATCAGCATTTTCAAATAGCTTAAAATCATAAAACTCTGCAAGTGCTTTTTTAGATTTGTGATTAATTGTATTGACCTCATGTTTTTTAACTAACATGTGACAACTAGATAAAGCTAAAATAAAAGTTATTAATATTCCTATTTTGATCAGCAAAATATTATTAATTCTCATGTTCAACCCTTAATTGTATTTTTCCTAACATAGTGTTATAATTGGGAAAGGTAAAAAATAAATTATGTCTGAAAAAAATAAAAAAATAGTATTTCACAGTAAATTCACACCATCCATTTACTTGGGTGTATTTTTCCTCCTTTTCTCTTTCATACCTATATTCATAATTGTTGGTAAAGATGCCTTTATCGCCCTTCCCATCATTGTATTGATTTCGATTGCTAGCGGTGTAGGTTCTTTTTATGGTAAAGAAGACTCCAATGCTCTCGAAAATATAAATTTTCGTAAATCCAAAGATAGAAAAGATTTTACTTCTAGTTTGAGCCATCACAAAATAAATAATATATATTATAACATCTTCCATAGAAGGTAGTTTATTTTTTTTCATCATTCTTATAAAAATCTTCTGATAAACTATATACTTTTGTTGAATTTTGTTGTTGTTCTCGTACACTTGGCGCTATCCCCCGTCTTTCCTGATCTTTCAAACTGTTTATTTGTTTATTTTGTTCAGCTTTATCGGAAATATCTTTATGATTTTTTGAAATTCTGTCATTCTCATTATTTATGTTAGAGCGTCTTTCGTCTATTTTGCTATCTATATTTTTAGCAAAATGTTCGTTATCTATGGCTTCAATATCTTGTTTGTCTGCATAAAATGTTTCTATATCTTGTTTGCGTTGTTCATTAGCACCTAAGAGGCCACTTGGGTTAATTAATGCTCCTTGTTTATTAGAGCCAAAAAGACCCTCAGGATCAATTAAAGATCCTTCTCGATGGGACTTTTGGATATCATCTGGAGTTAAACCCAATAATCTTTCATCTTTGTAATCTAAGATTTTATAACTAGCATACTCAATAAATTCCTTACTTCTTGCCAGCTTTTCTAAGCCTTCTATGCTATTATCATGATTGTGATCATTAGCATATTTGAATAATTCCTGATTTAAATTGTAAACGACATTAAACCCTAAAGATTCAGTTTCTTCTGCTCTTGTACTAAAACTTTGGTAATCACTTAAATGTTTAGTAGCAGATTGCATTTGACTTTCAGACTCATTAAAAGACGTACTTAACTCTTCGGTTATAGAATTTCCATTTTCATCAGATATGTTATATACTTGATTTTTTATGGATTCATTTACAACTGTAGCTGCATCTCTTACTTCAGTATTGTTTGCAATTTCTTCGGCATCATTCAAAATAAATTGACCTCCTATCCTACCACTGGCTTCAGCAGTAATTGAAGCACTTGCCGGTAAAAATTTAGGCGTACCTAGGGTTGAAGCGAAAACAAGAGATGTTGCAGATTCTATACTCATTCCGTGTTGCTCAGAAACTCTTTTTGCTTCATTATGAATAGTAGATAAAGCCAGTTCTTCAGCAGTTAAATTGCTTTCTGCTGTAGAATCAGTACTACCTTCGATTCTATTTTTAAAAAAATTACTGTTATATATGTCTTGAAAACCTTGCTCCCAAGATTTTATACTGCTCTCTGTTTTCTCAATTGCCATAGACTTGTTTCGCTCTGCCGCATTACTATAAGCATTACTGATATTAAATGACCTACTTACATCAAAACCTACGTTAGAAATGGCACCTTTATTATCAACCACTGTTTTCTCACCATATTGAGTAACTGTACTTCCATCTGGTCTTTGGAAGGTTTCGCCATAACGGAAATCCGAAAAGGCTACATCATGCTTATTAGCATAGGTAGTATCCATTTGATGATTATTAATATTACTATTACCTAGACTAATATTTCCCGTAGTTTTCTCGAGTGCAGCATCAGAAGCTGCTTGTTGCGGAACTGCCATCATCGAAGTTGCTAAATGACCAGCTGATGCAATACCCCTCATTAAAATTAAAGATAAATAGGGCACCATCATCGTCACATAACCAGCAGTAGCAGCTACTGAATTGATTATCTCAACCATGCTGCCTTGGTTTAAAGCATTAATGCCTTCACCTCCTGTCATTGCCATAATTCTAGATTGCTGCATACCAGTAGCAGCACGATGAATTATCGCATACATCGGACCCCAACTTTGCAACCACACAAACCCCAAAGTATAATTTTTAAAAATACTAAAACCGTTAGGTAACAAGAAAGCCAAAAAGATAAAAGGAAACATGCCATAAAAAATTGCCTCAAATATTACCCTAATAATTGGCAACCAATCTCTGGCCTGCTGACCCATAGCATTGAAAGTATTATTTGTTTGTAACCTGGTTCTAGCATCTAAATAACTATCACCAAAAGCAGCAGAAGCATTATACATTGAATTAATCGCTACTTGATGATTCATTATTGCTAAAGCGCCCTTAGATTCATTGGTGTAAAACTCATATGAAGCTGGCAAAAAGCTTAGCATTACTTGTGTTGCTTCATTCTCATAAACCCCTTCATCTCCTTCTGTCACTTTGATATATGCTTCGTTAACCTTCTCAGCAATAGTCAGTAAAAAATCATCCTGATTATCTGGAGAAAGCATTAAGGTTTTAATTTTCTGATATGCCTCCGCGCAGGTGTAAATATTATAAACCTGACTATCCCCTTCTCTCTCAACATAATTCATACTGCGCAAACTACTTAAGGTTTTACCATTAAGCATTTCAAAAAGATCTGAAGATTTAAATAATTCATCATAAGTAATTCCCCCAAGAGATAATTCCATCAAAACACAAGTGCCCATAAATTCTTGTAAATTTACTGCAAGTAATTGGTCATACACACTAAGCTTAGTAATTGAATCCATTAACTCACCACCAAATAAAAAGCCTGATTGGCTATAGCGCATATCATTTGGTAATGAAAAAACCTCTTCTGCCATTTCAGTAAGATTCTGGCCAAATTGTGAAGTGTAAGAAGCAAATGTTCCCAACATAAAAGGCACATTATCTACTATCCGAGGGACTAGGGGGTTTAAGCGGTCAATGATAACCACCGTGGTTTTTGGTACCAATAAAGCATTGGCTGCTATCAAACTGCCAGCAAACCATACAGCAGAATTTTTAAGCGTAGTTACATTAAAAGCATAGCTAAAAGTAAGCCACAAACCGCCAAGAGTAGTAGTAATAATAATGGCTTGCTCATAAGCAGAGCCACTTACTATTGCAGCAACTCCATTAAAAAGATCTTCTAGAAGGTCCCCGCCTCCAATAGTATAAACTGGATATTGCATTTTACGAGCCTGATTTTTTAAGCAAATGAACACCCTTGCTCAAATCTTTCTTGAGCTTTGCCTCAATAATATCGATACGTTCAACAACCTGATTATAATAGGCAAATTGTCGATTAATTTTTTGCGCCTTTTGATTAACAATCGCCCTGGTTTTAGCAATATTATCATCAAATTGTTTTTTCATCTCTGCTGAAAGGCCGCTATTTCCTTTAGCTGCACTTTCTGCTGCAGTAATAGCTCTATCCATAAAATCAAAGAGCAAACCAACCGCTAAATAGTCTTCAATTTCTTCTAAGCTAAAAATTCCTGAGGCTTTTTGATATGCTAAATTGACATTGATGATTTTATAAATAGGTAAAGGAGAATTTTGAATAAAAGCCTTTTCCTGTTCAGTTAAAACTGGCCTATTGCCCATTTTTTCCTGAGTGACCTTAGTCATAATATTCTTTATTAAATCTTTAACCTCTTTCAAAAAAGTAGTCTTTAAAGTTTTAGTAGTTTCATTTATAGTAAGGCAGTTTGTATCAACACATTCATAAATTTTTATTTCACTAGGTTTTTCCGCAAGAAATTTACCAAGTTGCTCATCATCGGTAACCAAACCGATATAATGCTGAATATTCTCACCATTGATAATAATAGTTCCTATTAGGGACATAACTAATTGTTTATATTCGTCGTCTCCTATGGACTGAGAACTTAAAACATCCCAGGTGATATTGCGATTACCCATACCAGCTGCTTTATCTTCAGCATCTGCTCCAGCCACCTGTCCTTTGGCTTTATTAGATGTTTTACAACCTAATCTGGCCCTATTAAAATCGGCAAAAGCACCCTTCTTACTACCAATTTTCTCACACGTATCAGACTGGTGAGCGCTTAATTTCGCTGATAAAGAATCATTTAGTGAACTAGCAATCTCACAGGAATTAATATTAAACTGATTAATTTTATCCATCTTCTCCTGTAGCTCGTGCAAACTTTGCTGGCAAGTCGGGCAAATAGCTTTTAAGCCCATATTAAAACCATACCCCAAAGCATTACTTGCTACAGCTTTTGCTATGGCCACAAATTGATCTTCATTAATAAAAGAAAAGCTACCCCCAAAAATATCAATTCCTCCACAACCAACTTCAATACGCGGTACCTGAAAATTTGCCACCGGCGTATTAATCACTTTGCTACGGGCATAAACCGAACCACCTGTGTAATAACCAGCGCTTTGCCCCTTATAACGCTGCGCACTAGTTGAATTGGTTTTAAAACCCATATCATCTAAAAACTTATTCATCTCACCTGCTATATCTGCCTGCGCAGCAGTAAATGGCAATAAAACGGCTAATGCTGTATTTAAAATCAGAAATTTAATCCTACGCCAGGAGATTTTAGTTTGCGATAGTTCTTTAAAAATCATGTCCTATTTGTTTTTGAGTTAATAAATAAATTCTCTCTGCTAATTCATCTTCAGCAATAAAACCATGTGCTACTTTGATGACCTTACCTTGTTTTTTGTCGAATAATAAAGTAGCTGGCACAGCCTTAACACCCATCGCCAGTGACTGACCTTGATCAGCTTTAAAATCTGGAAAATCCGGTAAGCCCTTACCATCTTGTGAAACAGCAATCACCGTTAAATTATATTTATTAGCAAATCTTCTAAGTACTGGTGCATATTGATGGCAGTAAGGACATTTGCTACTAAAGAAAAAAAACAAACCGTAATTTTCTTTAATATCGTTACGTAAAGTATGATCTATTTCAGCATCACGCTCGGCCTCCCAGGTTCTTTTACCTAAAGTGCTGGCTGGTCTTTCATAGAGATAATCTAGCTCGACATTTTGCCAAGAAACTCTTTGAAATTGATCAGCAAATATAGAAGCTCGTTCCAACTGCTCTTTTTGGAAACTCATATAAGCAGCAACATTTTGAGCTGTAGGATACATAATTGCCTTCACTTTAAGATATTCTAAACGTTCTTGAATTTCTTTAAGTTCAGCTTGTGGATCTGGCTCTACCGTTTGAGTTCTAGTAATTCCAGATTCTGGAACTCCTGCTTTAGCCTCAGCTTCTTGCATAGGATCACAATAAAAACTCCAACCTAACCCATGCTCAGCACAGTAATATTTTTCATCATCTGCTAATGCTGGTTGTGCACAAATCATAAACGCCATACATAGTTGCTGAAATCTGGTAAAACATACTGAAAACCTTGTAGTTACAGATGAAAAGGTTCCTGAGTGATTTCGAACATAGTGAGAAATTGTACCGAAGGACACTAACCGGTTTCTCATATATTGCATGAGGGACATCAACCGGTTGAACCATTTCCGCAAAATATTACTCATCTTCATTTTCAAACTGCTCATAATAATCTGTAATTCTTTCTTCCATAACTTCAAGATTGGCCTCTGTATCAGGCAAAGTAGTTTGTTGCTCGAGATCTTCGTAAAACTCCGAAAAATCTACCTCTCCAAAATCTATCTGCTGTAATTCTTCTATGGTCAAACCCCGGCAATTTGGTCCTTCTGCATGACCCCAACCAATACCTAATTGTGGCCTACCTTGCTGATGAATAATGCGTGATAATTTGCCGCTAAAGCAACAATAGGTGTAACTTTTTTCTAAACATACACCAGTAAGTGGAACCTCTTTTGAACAGTAGCTACCAACATAATGACACATTTTAGCTTTTTGCTTTTCAATAAGTTTAAGCTCATTGCTACTACAACTTGCTAACTGTGCCTCATTACCCCAACCGCTATCTTTACAACAATTGCTAAAACCAAATGGTGATTTAGAGCAGCCTAAACCTTCACCACTAAAGGTGCTAACCCCATCTTCATCCAGCTCAGCTGCAGCCTCTTCTAAAGCATGTAATGTAGTTGCTGCCTGATGAAAATTACTTTCAGTTGGTGATTCTATAGTGGTGCAATTATCTCCGATACAATAAGTTTGCGCACTGCAATCTAGTGATATTAAAGAACCACTAGTTGACTGCGGACAATTATAAATTTTTTCATAATGTGAACATACACCATTATCTGCATGTGAGATACATGTCTCAGAACCTAGCTGGCAAACATCTTCAAACTCTGCACAATTATGTGAAGTAAAATCACCGCCACATTCATAAT
>CAXDRM010000060.1:0-8658 GCA_963991775.1 uncultured Rickettsiales bacterium
CATGCAACTGATCGCTCTGGTAAGCTGCATGTGGGTGTTGCAGCATTTATTTTAATTTGGCAAGAATTACCTAAATGGCGCTATTTAGCTAAATTTGTAAAATTGCCATTAGTTAGACAATGTGTAGATGCTGCATATAAAATTTTTGCAGCTTGGCGTTTTAAAAAATTAGCTCATTGTCAGTTAGCATTGCAAGAAAAGAAACTACCAGACTAGATTTTAATCTGGAAACATTATTTAAATTTACAATCTTCAACTGTTATATTATAAAGTTTTAATCGATAATTAAATAATAGATCATATGTTACACACAGCTAATGCAAAATTACCCGTAACTGTTTTATCAGGATTTTTGGGAGCAGGAAAAACAACTTTACTCAACCATATTCTTAATAATCGTGAAGGAAAGAAAGTAGCAGTAATTGTTAATGATATGAGTGAGGTTAATATTGATGCAGATTTAGTTGAAAAATCTGGTGCTAAATTATCTAAAACAGAAGAAAAACTAGTTGAGATGAGTAATGGTTGTATCTGCTGCACTTTAAGAGAAGATCTCTTAGAGCAGGTTAACCAACTAGCAGCACAAAAGAAATTTGATTACTTATTGATTGAAAGTACCGGAATTTCTGAACCCTTACCTGTTGCAACGACTTTTGATTTTCGTGATGAAGAAGGCAATAGCTTAGCAGATATCTCTAGAATTGATACTATGGTTACTGTAGTAGATGGTGCAAATCTCCTTAAAAATTATAGCTCAACAGATTTTTTAAAGGATCAAGGTGAAAGCCTCGGAGATGATGATGAACGTACTTTAGTAGATCTTCTCGTAGAACAAATCGAATTTGCTAATGTAATTATTCTCAACAAAATTGATTTGATGAGTGAAACAGAAATTAACACAGTAAAAGCGGTAATTCGCGGTTTGAATTCTCAAGCAAAAATCATCGAAACCACCTTAGCACAAGTAGAACTTGATCAAGTAATGGATACTAAATTATTTGATATTGAAGAAGCGCAAAAACATCCTTTATGGGCTCAAGAGCTCTATAATTTTAAAGAACATACTCCTGAAACTGAAGAATATGGCATTGAAAGTTTTGTATATAAAGCACGTGCTCCTTTTGCGCCTCAAAAACTACATGATTTTTTCAATAGAGAATGGCCAGGCATTATAAGAGCTAAAGGCTTTTTCTGGATTGCTTCACGACCTGATTTCGTAGGAGAAGTATCACAAGCAGGTGCATTTGTACGCCATCAAGGAATTGGTAAATGGCTTGCGGGTGTAGCAAAAGAAAATTGGCCAGATAGTCCAGATATTAAAGAAGCAATAACAAAATATTGGAATGAAGATTATGGCGATAGAAGGCAAGAAATTGTATTTATTGGTCTAAAAGACGAAATGCATAAACAAGAGATTACCAAGCAGCTTGATGCATGTTTAGCTACAAATTATCTGGAAAATCCTGCAGCATGGAAAGAAGCCCCAGACCCATTCCCATTATGGTTTCAAGAATAGTTACTACTTACTGACCCTGACCTAAAGAGTAACCTCTTTCTCCAGCAAAATTATATAGATGCTCAGTCTTGATAAAATCAAAACCTGCTTGATGAATAGCATCTAAAAGCTTGATAATATCAGTTGCATCTGGATTAGCATCTTCTTTTGCCATAAAACGACATCTCCAATGGTCAGTACAAAAAGTCAAAGGATTACCCTGAGGATAAACTTTAACACCACGATTAGTAATAATAACTAATTCAAATTTATCGCTTTGTACTTTACTTAAATCATCACCTAATTTTTGCGGATTACATTCTGCATTATCTAAAAATACATCTATGCCTTCTAGAGTTTTTTCTTCTATCTGAGGTTTTGAAATTTCAATCTTAAGCGATTTTGCTTTTTCTGGATAAGATATTTGGGCAAAGTTATTTGGCGTATTACCCAGATTATCTATCACTGCTTTAGTAAAATCAGAAGTAGAGAGTTTTTCTTTTGAATTTCCTTGCTTAAAAATATCCCCTGTATGCAGGCCATCTTCTATGGTTCTAAGCCAAGCATTTTCAATTTTAGCAGCTGCTTCATTTCTACCAATAAAATTTAACATTTGCACTGCACCCATTAGTAAACCACTTGGGTTAGCAACATTTTTACCTGCAATATCTGGTGCAGAACCATGAATTGCTTCAAACATCGAACATGAATTTCCAATATTAGCACTACCGGCAAGCCCAACAGAACCTGCAATTTGTGCCGCAACATCACTTAAAATATCACCATATAAATTTGGTAGTACTATTACGTCAAAATCTTCTGGAGTATCAGCTAATCTAGCAGTTCCTATATCGATAATATAATGATCTGTTTCAATCTCAGGATATTCTTTAGCAACTTCATCAAAAACTTTATGAAACAAACCATCAGTTAATTTCATGATATTATCTTTAATCATGCAAGTGAGCCTTTTACGACCAGCATTTTTAGTATATTCAAAAGCAAAACGAATAATTTTCTCTGAGCCAGGGCGGCTAATTAATTTTAAACATTGATACACATCATTGGTTTGACGATGTTCAATTCCTGCATATAAATCTTCTTCATTTTCTCTAACAATTACTAAATCCATTTTGGGATGTTTAGTATCTACATAAGGAAATAAAGATTTTACCGGACGCACATTAGCATATAGGCCAAGTGTTTTTCTAATTGTTACATTAAGGCTTTTATAACCACCACCTTGTGGAGTAGTAATTGGAGCTTTAAGAAAAATTTTGTTAGTCATTAATTTGTCCCAATCACTATCTGCAATACCCGAGCTATTGCCAGATAAATAAACTTGCTCACCAATTTTAATTTCATCATAAGTTAAATCAGCACCTGCAGCATCAAGAACCGCCAGGCAAGATTTCATAATTTCCGGTCCAATACCGTCACCATATGCGACTGTGATTTTATTTGTCATTTTGCTCTATTTAATAATTAAAATTGCTCCAGCTAGAATAAAACTGATAAGTGAATAATTCAACTGCTTATACCAATCAACATCACAACTATTGAGACTATTACTTGATATTTAAATCAATATTAGCAAGCCACTCTGCCAGCTTTACAACCTTATAACCTTGCTGATTCGAATATTCTTTATTTAGATTCTTTACCAGTTGAATACAGTTAGGTTTATCAAAATATTTGGCAAAATAACCAAAGTGAGGTGATACTTCATGATCGCTATGTTTTACCTCTATTAGATAAGTTTCTTCTTCAACTTTTACCACAAAGTCAATCTCTTTACCATCCTTAGTTCGACAGTAATTTAAAGAAGTTTTTTTACCTCTAACATCTTCTAAAAAATCCAAATGTTTGATTAAGCAGCAAGCTACTAAATTTTCTATTTTTGCTCCTTTATTTTCTGGTATGGCAGTATCATAACAATAAATTTTAGGTTCTTTTAAAATACTTCTAGCAATATTTTTGGAATAAGGTGTTACTTTAAAAAACATGTAAATATTTTCTAAAATTTCTAACCAAGATTTTACAGCGTTGCTACTCACCTGAAGATCTTGAGCTAAATTACTGTAATTCACACTACCGCCGATTCTTTCCTCAAGTAGCTTGGCCATCAATCTAACTGACTTAACATCTTTTACTAAAGTAAGATCGATTAGGTCTTGCTGAAGAATTATATCATGGTGAGTTTTACGCCATCTTTTATAATAGGTTTTCTGTTGTTTTAAAAAGGGTTCCGGGAAACCAGAACATTGTAATAAATTAACCAATGCATCATCTGGAGAAATATTGAGATATTGGTAAGCTTCTTTTATATCAATAGGGTGTAAACGATAATGAAAATATCTACCTGCTAAAGAATCTCCTACATTTGTAAAACTATCTAGGCGAGCACTACCCGTAATTAGTATTTTAGGATTAATTCCTTCTGTATCATAAACACCTTTAATAAATTTCTTCCAATTTTTAAATTTGTGAAATTCATCCAAAATTAATAACTCTTTACTTCTGTCCCAATATTTTTTGCTAACAGAAGAAAAATGTTCGTTATTATCAATATTGAAATAATCATACTCAAAGCCAAGATTCTTAGATAAGGTAGTTTTACCACATTGTCTTGCACCCGCAAGTAACACAATCTTATTGTGTAAATCTTGCTTTATAAAATTCGATAAATAACGTTCCATCAACCTATTTTTTATAATGGGCTATTACGACTATTATAACCTACAAGTCATTTTAGTCAAGACTATTTTGAGGTGCAGATCATTTTGGTCGGACACACTAACTGTGTAATTATTGCGGTTAAACTGCTTTTAAAGCTTGCTCTAAATCAGCGATAATATCCTCTGCTGCTTCAATACCTATTGATA
The DNA here is from genome assembly GCA_963991775.1 of uncultured Rickettsiales bacterium. Classification (GTDB taxonomy): domain Bacteria; phylum Pseudomonadota; class Alphaproteobacteria; order Rickettsiales; family JABIRX01; genus CAXDRM01. The sequence continues at coordinate 4,381 of CAXDRM010000060.1, forward strand.
CTCTAACTACATCATCAGTTGCGCTTGATAAGATTTTTTCCTCATCGCTAAGCTGACTATGAGTGGTACTTGATGGATGAATAATCAAGCTACGCGAATCACCAACATTAGCAACATGCGATAAAAGCTTACAGCTATCGACTAGCTTTTTACCAGCTACATCACCGCCTTTAATACCAAAAGTAAACACAGCTCCAAAACCATTTTGCAAATATTGTTTTGCTAAAGCATGATATGTATTTGAGCTAAGTCCTGGATATTTTACCCAAGAAATTTTCTCATGTGTTTCAAGAAATTTTGCAACTTGAAGCGCATTTTCACAATGTTTTTGCATGCGTAAAGGTAAAGTTTCAGTGCCAAGCATAGTTAAAAACGCATTCATTGGTGACATTACTGCACCTAAATCTCGTAAACCAACTGCAATAGCTCTAAAAGTAAAAGCCATATTGCCACAAGCTTCATGAAATTTTAAACCATGATAGGATGGATCTGGCTCGGTTAGTAATGGAAATTTACCACTCTTACTCCAGTCAAAATTTCCACTATCAATCACTACACCACCAACAGCAGCGCCATTACCAGTTAAAAATTTAGTCGTAGAATTAATTACAATATCTGCCCCATGTTCAATTGGCTTAACTAAAGCAGCAGTAGCAATAGTATTATCAACTATGAGGGCCAAATCATTTGCATGTGCAAGATCAGCAATTTTTTTGATATCAGCAACGGCACCTTCAGGATTAGATAAGCTTTCTATAAAAATAAATTTTGTTTTTTCTGTAATGGCATTTTTAATTTCATCCTGATTATCAAGATCAGCAAATTTAACCTGCCAACCATATTGCTTAAATGAATTTTTAAACTGATTAATAGAACCACCATATAATTTTTTGGCGGCGATAAATTCATCACCTGCTTGCAGCAAATTATGAAAAGCTGTTAATTGCGCCGCATGGCCTGAAGCACAAGCAACTGCACCAACACCAGATTCAAGAGCGGCTACTCTTTCTTGTAAGGCAGAGATAGTTGGGTTGGTTAATCTTGAATAAATATAACCAACTTCTTTTAGAGCAAATAAATCAGCAGCATGTTGAGCATTTTTAAAAACAAAAGATGCTGATTGATGAATAGGAATTTGTCTGGCACCTGTTTCGTCAGGATTATTACCAGCATGGACGCATAAACTATTTAATTTCATGATTATTTTTATTCTAGATTAACAAAGTAAATGCATTTTAACTTAGCATCTTAAATAACACAATGACTAGAAATTAGTGATAAATTTATAATTATAATCACAAATTTTGTGTGAATAAAAAACAATGCATTTTTAATGCTCACATACTATTTGACAAATGACTCATATGATGTAATAATGATGTAGAATAAAAATCAATTTATTAGTAAAATGTCAAATCCTAGAATCAACGTTACCTTAGATTTAAAAACATATGAGAAGCTCAAATTGATTTCTGCCCAAGAAAATATTTCTATTTCTTCCTTGGCTAAACAATCTATAGATTTGCTTTTAAACAGAAAAGAAGATCTTTATCTAGCAGATCTTGCTGATAATAGAGCTAAAAATAGTAAAAGATCTGAATATCTTTCTCATGAAAATGTCTGGGATGTATAAATTACGTTATTCTCCTCAGATTCCTAAAGACATAAAAAAACTCTCACAATCGGATGCTAAAGCAATAAAACTAGCTATAGAGGCTAAATTAACTGTTGATCCAATCGAATTTGGCAAACCCTTAAGATACAGTTTAAAAGGCATGAGAAGGTTAAGAGTTGGGAGCTATAGAGTTGTTTATAACATTATACAAGATACTGTATATATTGAAGCAATTTCACATCGTAAGGCTATTTATAAATAGCCCTTATTTATCTCCTATACTGTTCCCAAAAAAGCTTTAAGAAAATCAAAAAGTAGGGCGAAGATCTTGCTATTATGTTAAATATTTGCTTTGATATTAATCGTCTTTCCAACCAATCTTTTTTAAGAAATCATCATAACCGCCTTCAAAGATAAAGGTTTTATTATCATCAAAGATAATGAGCTTATTAGCTATTTCTCTAAGAAAATACTCATCATGTGTAACCATTAATACTGCACCTTCAAATTCTTTAATAGCCTTGGCTAGTGACTCACAAGAATCCATATCTAAATGGTTTGTTGGTTCATCTAAAAATAATAAATTTGCAGGTTTCAGTAAAATTTTACCAAGCAATACTCTACTTTTTTCACCACCAGACAATACAGAAATTGGCTTGTTTGATAAACTACCAGAAAACATCATATTACCACAAACGCGTCGCACATTTGTCTGATTCATCTCAGGTACAGAATTTTGCATTTCCTGATAGATACTTAATTTTTCGTCCAAACGATCAATATTCATTTGCCCAAAATAGCCTATCTTGGTTTTTTCATGAGTTTTAACGCTACCTGATAAAGCTTTTAATTCTCCAATTAATAGTTTGAGTAGAGTAGATTTACCTTTACCATTTTTACCAATTATACAAATTTTATCTTCTCGACTTACTTTGAAAGATAATCTATCAATTAAAATATCTTCTTTGTTATAACCAAAGTTTAAATTGTTAACCTCAAGCAAATTTTCTTTGCTAGAATATTCCTCATAATTAAAGTTGAAATCTAGATTCTCAATTTGCTCCAATTTTTCTTTGCTCCCTTGTTTTTCAAGCATCTTCATTTTTGATTGTGCACGAGTCGCCATGCTCGCTTTAGCTTTAAAACGATTAATCCATTCCTGAGTTTTCTCTCTTTGCTTATCTTCATTAATACGAGTTTGCTCATAAATTGCTTCTTCTGCTGCTATTTTCTCACGCACATTTTCTGTGTTGCCAGGCAGCTTTCTAAAGTTTTTACGATGAATAATTAAAGTATGGCTAATTACACTATCCATAAAACTGCGATCATGCGTAATTAAAATTAGCTCGCCATTCCAATCTTGTAGAAATTTTTTGAGCCAATTTATAGAATGAATATCTAAATAATTTGTCGGTTCATCAAGTAGTAACATATCAGGCTCATCTAATAGTAATTTAGCTAGATTAATTTTGACCTGATAGCCTCCTGAAAACTCACTTGGATCTTTTTGTAGTTCTTCATATGAAAAACCCAGACCCATTAAAATCATTTCTCCTTTCCAACCTTCATATTCACGATCTCCTGATAAAACACTACAAACTTCATCAATCACAGTTTTATGACTGAAGGTAATATGCTGTGCCAAATGACCAATTCTATAGCTTTTAGGTAGTACCACCTCTCCTTCATCTGGTTGTAACTGACCTAGAATCAATTTTAAAAAAGTACTTTTACCACTACCATTTCTACCAATTAAACCAATTTTTTCACGACGACTTACATTCAGATTCACATCTGTGAAAATAATTTGACCAGCAAAAGAAATTTCTAAGTTATTAATTTTGATCATAGGAAGCTTTTTAATTTGGACTGCCTTGTGCCACAATTACCTACAAAAGTAAAGTATCCTATCAGCTAATAGGCATAAGATTATTTTTGCTTACGTAGCAATAAATCTTCAGCTATGGGATAAAATTTATCTGCAGCATTTATAAGTGAATTTGCTGTTAGATCTGCTACACCATAAATTTCACTAGAAACATTATGGCTACGTTTTATTTTGTTAATTAATAAATCAAAATCACCATCGCCTGAGGCTAAAATAACCACATCCGATTTTGCAGCATAATCCATAACATCAATAGCAATACCTACATCCCAATCTCCTTTTGCAGAGCCATCTTTTCTGCTGATAAAAGATTTTAATTTTACCTCGAAACCAATAGCTCGCAAAATATTTTGGAATTGATTTTGTTTATCATTATTGCGATATGTAGCATAAGCAATGGCAGTTACTACTTCTCTGTTTTGAGTAATCTTTGCCCAAAATTTATTGTAATCAAAATTACAATTATACTTTTCTTTCGTTGTATAATAGATGTTTTGCACATCAACAAAAATGGATATTTTTTCCATAGCAATTACTTGGTTATCACTTCTATATAATTAAGACACAGAGTTGCAACATATCTTAAATTTGGTATAATGTAATTAAATAGTCATTATAAATTTTATTAGAGAATATGGATTTTATTTACTCAGACGCAGAAGATTGTTTTGAAATGGAAAATTATTTTTTTACAAAAATTGCTTCAAAAGAAAAACTAATTAAGCTAAGGGAGTTTGTTATAAAAGAGGTTGAAGAATATTTTCCAAAAACAGAA
>CAXDRM010000061.1:0-8567 GCA_963991775.1 uncultured Rickettsiales bacterium
ACTAATCACTTTATTGAAGCATAGCTTCAAGTCGCTCTTAGAAAACTGCTCGCTTAATTTTACTTGTTCTTTTTACAACTTATTTATTACTTAATTTTCTGATAAGTCTGTAAGGCGCGATCGCGGGCGAAGAAATGTTCAACTAATGGTTTAGGATAATCTAACTCACCTTCATAAAGCCAGGGCTCATGTAAATATTTTGTGTCTAAATGAGCTAATTCTGGTACCCATTTTTTGATATATTCTCCATTGGAATCAAATTTTTTGCTCTGCATAATTGGATTAAAAATACGGAAATATGGCGCAGCATCAGCACCACTACCTGCTACCCATTGCCAACTTGCTGAATTGCTGGCCAAATCTGCATCAAGCAAACAATCATAAAAATGCTCTGCCCCTAAACGCCAATCAATAAGTAAATGTTTGGTAAGAAATGAAGCCACAATCATACGCACCCGATTATGCATCCAACCGCTTTGCCATAATTGACGCATACCAGCATCCACAATAGGATAACCAGTTAAACCTTTACGCCAGGCCTGCAAATGATTTTTATCATTCTGCCAAGGAAAATTACTAAATTTTTTATTGAAAGCTTGCTCCGGTAATTCCTTAAAATGATACAGCAAATAATAAGAAAATTCGCGCCAACCAAGTTCTGCTACATAACGTTTTATACTATAGGAAGTATCTTTTGCTGGATGTAATTCTTCATGAAATTTTACTGCTTGAAAAATTTGCCTAGAACTTATTTCACCAAAATGTAAATGTGGTGATAAAATAGAAGTACCATTTACCTCAGCTGGCAGATCGCGCTCAGTTGCATAATTTTTTAAACCTGTGTCTAAAAAATTATGTAATTTATCTTGCGCCGCTTGCTCACCAACTTGCCACTGCTTATCAAAACCAACTGACCAATCTGGATTTTTAGGCAGTAAATCTAGCTCATTAACAGTAAGAGATTTTTGCTGATGAGTGGCAGCTTTAAGGTCAGGAGTTTCTAAAGGCTCTTCTGGCGTAGCAAAATTTAAACAAGCTTTCCAAAAAGGAGTAAATACTTTAAAAAATTGGCCCTGACCATTTTTGATTTGCCAAGGTTCATAAAGCAAAGAAGCATTATAGCTGTTAACTTCTATGGCTAATTCTTGTTTAATTTTTGTATCACGCTTAATCGCAAAAGGCTCATAACAACGATTATAATAAAGTGCAGTGATGTTTTCTGCGTCAATAAGCTCAGTTAAGATTTTAAATGGATCGCCTTTTTTAATAATTAACTGAATATTATGTTTTTTAAAATCAGCTATTAGAGATTTTAAACTATGATGTAACCACCATTTACTCGCTCCACCTAACTGATATTGGTCGGGATTTTCAGTATCATAAATATAAACTACTATCAGCTCACCTTGGCGAGCAGCGTGATACAAAGCGGGGTTATCATTAAGGCGCAGATCCTGACGTAACCAGACTAGATTTTTCATTATTAAAGTAATTTTAGCAATTCTTCTTTACTGAGTTTAAAATCACTTGCGAGCCAGGCGGACTCAATTTCTTTTAGTTTTTGACCTAATTCTTTACCAGGAGTAAAACCCTGTGCAATTAAATCATTACCCGAAATAGGTAAAATAAATTCACCTAATTCTGCTGCAGTTGGTTTAATTAAGATGCCTGACTTTAAAGCTTTAAACTCAAGGAGATATTCTAATTTCTCAGTGCCATAAAGATAGTTAAGTTTTTGTAATTCCCCTAGCTGAGGCTGCTCATTTATTTGTGGTGCCTTAGCCAAAAATTTGAGTAGCTCTAACTCATGATTAGATAATTTAAGTATGATTTTTAAATGCTGCAAATTTTGACCAAGATAAAGCCTAGCAAATTTGACCAGAGCTTTTAGTGGCAAATGAAAATTTAACTCAGCTTGATAATTTAGCTTAAGCAGCGGATCAATTAATTGTGTTTTTTGATTTAATTTTAAAGCAGCAATTAAATTTTTACCTGCTAGTAGCTTCCATAATTCTGCTTTAATACGCTCAGCTGAAAGAAGAGTAAGCTTTTCTTTTAAGTCACAAGCAGCCGTAAGAGCTGGTTCATCTAGAGCAAAATCTGGCAGCTGCGCATAAAAACGTAAAAGGCGCAAAATGCGTAAATAATCTTCTTTAATACGTGCTGCTGGCTCGCCCACAAAACGGAGTAATTTATTTTCTAAATCTTGTTTGCCACCTACATAATCATGCAATTTACCATCAAAAGAAATATATAAAGCATTGATAGTAAAATCACGGCGCAACGCATCTTCAGCAAAATCGCTGCAGTAAGTTACCTCAGCATGACGACCATCAGTTTTAAGATCTTTTCTGAGTGAGGTAATCTCGAGTGGCTGGTCATCAAGCAAAATGGTAATAGTACCATATTGCAGGCCGCTAGGAATATATTTTACTTGCAGAATATCACAAAGCTCCATTAATTCAGCCGGGTGATATTTGCTAGCTAGATCAAAATCTTGCGGGGTTTTATCTAGCAAAATATCACGTACAGCTCCGCCAGCTAAACGAAAATTATCTAGTTCATTTACAAAAATCTCAGCAAATTTTTTAAGCAGAGGAGAGTTACTTAAATTATAAGTCATTTTATTTCGGCGGGTTTTATTTTGCCTCCTTCAATCTGTGCTGGCACGTAATAGCGCGAAGGTTTTGACTCAGTTACAAAAAATAATAATAAAGAAAAAATTAAACTTAAGATGATGGCTACCGCTAAAATATAGTAACTTTTTTTCTTACGCTCAGGCAAATTATCTTTTACTTTAGGTAGGATAAAAACATACCAGATAAGATAGATTGCTAAAACGATAAAAATCGGCCAAAATTTGGTAAAAATTAATTTAAGCATGGCTAAATTCCTCAATCACGAAAAACCTTTAAACAGAATACTTGCCAATACTAACAAAACTCTGTTTAAGAAAAAAGGTTTTCATCTATTCAAGCTAATGACGGATTGGGAAAATATTGCACCAGAAATTGCACAACTAGCCGAAGTTACTAATCTTAAAAAAAACAACCATGCTCATACTCTAGAATTAACTGCTAAAAATAAAGCTCTAATCTTACAAATTGAATATCAGAAAGAGCAAATCATTAAGGAAGTTAATGGTTTTTTTGGTGAGGAAATTATCAATCAAATCAAGTTAAGTTAGATTCATGGTCATTAATAATTATCTCAGCAAAAAATTTCTAAAAAATCTTTTTGTAGTAATTCTAACTATTGCCACTTTAACCTTCCTAATCGATTTTATTGAAAATTTGCGCCGCTTTGCTAGTAAAGAAGTAACCTTAACAACCACTTTAGAAATAAGCATTTTAAAGCAAATACCGCTGCTTAATGAGATTTTACCTTTTACTGTATTTGTAGCTACCATAGTATTTTTTGCCAAATTAAGTAGTAATTCAGAAGTAACAATTTTAAATTCTGCTGGTCTATCAAAAGTTGCTATTTTTAAGCCAATAATTTATCTGATCATATTGATTGCTATTTTGGATGTTATGTTGCTTAGTCAGTTAAGTGGCAAAACCAAACAATTATATGAAACGCAAATAGCAGAAATTTTGGGTAAAAAAGACCATGATGTTACACAAAAGATCTGGTTTCGAAATCAGCAAGAGTCAAATAATTATTTGATAGAAGTACAAAATTTACGTCTGGTTGATAGTGAGATTAACTTTGCAAAAAATAAGATTATCTTTTCAGATGATCATCCAGAGTTACTATATCTACAAGCTGATACGGGTGAGCTTAAAAAAGACCAGTTCCATCTAAAGCAAGTTACTATAACCAATAAAATCTATCAAACTGAAGAGCTGGTTGATTTTACTTTAGCAACAGAAGTAACCCCACAAATTATTGTTGAAAAAATTGCATTACTCAAAAAATCAGAAGAGCAAGAAAGCTTTTTAGAATTATGGCAGATTCTCTTTAATAGCGAAAATATTGCTTATAATAAAACCAGAGAATTTGCCTTATTTAATTATTATCTAGCTAAGCCACTTTTTTATTTGTTTCTATTATTAGTAGCTGCTTATTTATGTAATTACCCACCACGTTATAATCGCAAAATTATCAAAATTATAATTGCCATTGCGGTTGGTTTTATGTCTTATTTTTGTCTAAATATTGCCTATAGTTTAACCGCTAGCGGTAAATTAAATTTATTTATTGGCATTTGGCTGAGTCATGGCTTATTATTCTTGCTGATTTTATATTTAATCATCAAAAAAGAGTTTAATTGATATGTCTCTCGAGCAACAAAAAACACAAGCTGCTGCTTGGTTTAAAGATTTACGTGATAAAATTTGTGCAGAATTTGAAAAAATAGAAACAGAATTTTCAGACGCGCAGCCTGGTAAGTTCGAATATAAGGATTGGGATAGAGCAAATGGTGGTGGTGGCATAATGGGTTTGATGCGCGGCCAGGTTTTTGAAAAGGTAGGAGTCAATATCTCGACAGTGCATGGTGAGTTTTCTAAAGAGATGCAAGAACAAATTCCTGGCGCTAAAGATGATCCTAGATTTTGGGCAAGTGGCATCTCATTAGTAGCACATATGCATTCTCCTCTAGTTCCTGCCGTGCATATGAATACTAGATTTATCTGTACCAGTAAAACTTGGTTTGGTGGCGGTGCTGATTTAAATCCAGCGGTTGAAATAGCAGCAGATACAGAGGCTTTTCACCAAGCTTTGCAAGATTGTTGTGCTAAACATAATCCTAATTATTACGCAGAATATAAAAAATGGTGTGATGAATATTTTTATATTAAACATCGCAAAGTTTCGCGCGGTGTGGGGGGTATTTTTTATGATTATCTTAATTCGGGAGATTGGTCAGCAGATTTTGCTTTTACCCAAGATGTCGGCAAAACATTTTTAGCTATTTATCCCGAATTAGTAAGACGCAATATGCAGCAAGAATTTAATGCGGAGCAAAAAGAACTACAGCTTAAAAAGCGTGGGCTTTATGCGGAATTTAACCTGATTTATGATCGCGGTACTAAATTTGGCTTGATGACTGATGGTAATGTTGAGGCGATACTTATGTCACTGCCACCCATTGCCAAATGGTAATTTTAGGTATGTTCCAAATCAACATATTGAGCAGCCTTTTCCAAAATATAGTACTTCTTAAGCACTATATTTTGTCAGAGTGATTCGCCTTAACTTTTAAACAAACTTACGTATGTCTATATACGCCGCGTTTATTCAAAAGTTAAGCTCATCAAAAATGCAAGCACACTATGTTGATTTGGAATCATACCTTTAGCATCTATGGCACACTGTAATCTCCTAGTCCTTCATCCACGATCTAGCAGTTTTCGACAGACCCTATTAAACTTTAACAAGCACAATATGTTGATTTGGAATCATACCTTTAGCATCTATGGCACACTGTAATCTCCTAGTCCTTCATCCACGATCTAGCAGTTTTCGACAGACCCTATTAAACTTTAACATTATTATACTAAATTACTAACTTCTCAGCAACCCAATGCAGGCTTTGTTGAAACAATCCTTACTTGATTTTTAGCGCGAATTCAGATAGTATAGTAGCTATATTAACGTGAATTCAGCAGGTTTACAATCTAAAATAAGGGTAATTATGCTTATAAAACGTAACTTAACTGCTAAAATAACAGCAGAATTAAAAAACAAAAACTCGCCAATAACTGTTATCTATGGAGCCAGACAAGTTGGTAAAACTACCCTTGTTGAAAATATACTGAAAAATAGCAGTAAAAATATTTTAAAAATAAATGGTGATCGACTCGCTGACCAAGCTGATATTTCTAGCAGAGATTTTAACAAGTTAAAAAACCTAGTTGCTGGCTTTGATATTCTATTTATTGATGAAGCACAACGAATTCCTGAAATTGGCATTAATCTAAAAATTTTACATGATAATTTACCAGACTTAAAAATAATCGTAACATGTTCATCAGCGTTAGATTTATCAAGTTCAATAAAAGAGCCTTTAACAGGTCGTAAAAAACAATTCACTCTATATCCCATATCTTTTTTAGAATTAGCAGCAGAATATTCTGAGCGCGAGCTGGCGCAGCAATTAGAAGACAGGCTTATTTTTGGTGGTTACCCAAAATTAGGTTCATTTGCAGCTAAGCATGATAAAATAGCATATATAACAGAACTTACAGAAGATTATCTCTATAAAGATATTTTAGAAATTGAGAATATTCGTTATCATCATAAGTTACGTGATCTTTTAAGACTATTAGCCTTCCAAATTGGCTCAGAAATTTCACTATCTGAACTAGGTAATAATCTAGCTTTGGGCAAAGAAACTGTTGCAAGATATATTGATCTATTAGAACAATCTTTCGTAATTTTTACTTTAAGAGGTTTTAGCAGAAACCTACGTAAAGAAGTATATAAAAAACCAAAGATATATTTTTACGATTTGGGTATTAGAAATTCTATTTTAGGAAATTTTAATAATCTTGAGCTGCGCAATGATAGAGGAGTTTTATGGGAGAATTTTCTTCTGATTGAAAGGATGAAAAAAAACTCTTACCAAGATAAATATCTTAATCAATATTTTTGGCGTATCTATACGGGAGCAGAGCTAGATTATATAGAAGAATCTGGTGGTGAATTACATGGCTATGAATTTAAATATAGCAAAACTAGCAAAGCACCACAAAGCTGGTTAACAGCATATAAAAATGAAAATGCTAAATTCACCTGTATTAATAAAGATAATTTTTTAAATTTTATTACGAATTAGAATTGCGCTAAAATATGAAATCATTTAAGTTATATTTTGTAAAAAAATTTGAAAAAATTTAATGAATATCGCGACCCTAATTTTTTATATGGCTCTCACTAATTTAGTGGTCGAAAATCCCCAAATTAGCGACTTTGATCCTTATGAAGCATTAATCGATGATATTAGCGGCGCTCGCCAAATAGCGGAGCTTGATGAGGCAGGTGAAGCAGCATTAGATGAGCTTGATGAGTTTAGCTCAGTACCTTTAACTGAAGAAGAGTTACTTGATTTTGAATCTTATGATTATGCTGAAGATTATGAAGATGAAGCATTAATCGATGATATTGAGCTTGCTGAAACGCAATTTGCTGATGATACTATAATTATAGATGAAGAGCCAGCTACACAAGAAACTACTCTAATAAATCCCAAAACATTACTGAATATTATCACTGCAGAAGAGGCTAAATTAGAGCAGCTTGCACTACAAAAGAATCTAGCTTTACTAGAAGAAATCACTAAAGAGGCTAGTAAAATTGACGATAGTAATATTAAGCCAGTTGCAGATCTTTTTGAGCTTGATCGTTCAGAATTTACTATTGAGGATTTTGCGGTAAATGATACAGGTTCTGAAATTGAGATTGATCTTAGTACGTCGGAACCAGATGCAGAGAATTCAGCTGCAGAAGTTACATCAGCAAACAAAACGCAAAATATTTTAACTGCTATTGCAGCAGCAGAAGCTGCTAAGGTAAGTGCTAGTTTAGATATTGTAGCTGAGGTAATTGAGGTAGCAAAAAATCCTATAACTGAATTTAAGCCTCGTCCACGCCCGGAATTTACTTATAAAACGCAGATTAATCCACCAGTGTTAAACCAAAGAATTTATCCGCCAGGTAATGAGCATTTGGATAGTGTTGAATTTCGTGAAGAATATTTTCAATATTTATTTGCTGCGATTGATCAAAGAAATTTAGTTGCGCTTAGAGTATTAACTGAAAAAATTGGTTTAAATAATTTAATTTTTGCTGCTGAACAGCCACCTTTAATTTATGCTATAAATCGTGGTGATATTAATGTGATCAGAAAATTACTTAATCTTGGTTATGATGCTAATCAAGCAGATGAATATGGTAATCGTCCGATTCATTTAGCGATAATTTATGATCGTCCAGATATTGTTACTGAACTTATCAAACATGGTGCTAATTTAACGGTGCCGGATCCTTATCATCGTAGACCTTTATCACTCGCCTATGAAGTTGGTAATCAATATATTGTTAATTTGATTTATCAAATGGGTGGCGCAGAAACCAAGAATCAAGAAATTCTGCGTTATTATTTGCAAAATAATTAATCCTTTAAAGAGCGCATCAATCTAAATGCCTATTATAAAATCTGTGTAGTATGTTTGTATTTTCGTTCTGAGATTTTGTAAAGCTACTATAGCGTTCTTGTATTTTTGGTGAGTTCAAATTGTAAGGAACGGAACGTACAAAAAAGTACTTGAGTACCGCAGCAATTTGAAACGAGCCACTCTGCTGCACTAAATAATAAGCCTGCTTTCTGAGTAGTGCTTATTATTTAGGTGCAGAAAATACTGAACGAAATACGGTTTTTTTTAACTCCTAATCCTAGTATGTGGTGATTTTTGCTGAGTGCAATAGTTGTGGTTCGGTACAATTCTTCACTTCGTTCAGAATCACTCACCAACCGTTTTTATTAATTCATGATGCATAGTATGATGCAATTTTGGTGAGCTCGACTCCTAATCCTAGTATGAGGTGATTTTTGCTGAGTG
>CAXDRM010000062.1:0-8532 GCA_963991775.1 uncultured Rickettsiales bacterium
GGAGGTGGTGGTGCAGCAGCTGCAGGGTCTAATGGTGTAGGTCCAGCTGGAGGATCTGGCGGTGCTGGTATAGCTTATGATATTACAGGTACAGAGATTTATTATGGAGCTGGAGGAGGAGGTCCCGGTGAATCTGGTGGTGGTACAGCTGGTTCTGGTGGATCAGATAGTGCAGGAGATGGTCAGATTTTTGGTAGTACTGATAGAGCTGGTCTTGATGCTACGGCTAATACTGGTAGTGGCGGTGGTGCTAATGGTTCATACACTGCAGAAGGAGGATCTGGTGGATCTGGAATAGTAGTAGTGAGATATACTATCCCTTAGGAGGTGGTTTTGAAGTTTTTAATATCTTCTTGAAAAATAGGTAAAACTCTTTATAAGGTTTTATCTCATTTGAGATTATTGATTGGGATGTCGCCAAGTGGTAAGGCAGCGGTTTTTGGTACCGCCATGCGCAGGTTCGAATCCTGCCATCCCAGCCATAAAAAGACCCGCCTTCTTGGCGGGTTTTTTTATGGGTGTGAGGAAGGCAGAGATGAGAATCTGCGCAGCAGGTTTGACGAGCGCAAGAAAATGATAAGATCATTTTTTTGCGTGAAGCGGCGACCTCAGGGAGCCCGAAGGGTTGAAACACACGGAAAGTGTGTTTCGATCAATCCTGCCTCCTCTATTATTTAATTAATGTTTATTAAAAAATTCATTAATAATATTTGATGACTTATCTAGAGAGCTAATCAATTCAGAATTAAAAATTTTAAGAAGATTATAATATGAATGATGTAATGCTTCTATTTCCTTTTGACAATGAGTAAATAATTCATTGGTATTTTTCATCTGTAATTTGAAAGAATCAATCTCAGCTCTTAGTTTTTTTATTTTATTATCCATAATATTTTGACCTGTCTTAGTTACTAGAAAAACAGTCGCCAAAACTGGCGACTGGGATTCACAACCGCAACTAGACGGCATAGTGCTTTTAGGTATAACCTTGGACATAACACTATCCCCCAGTCATAAGATAAACTAAGAGAATAAGTGATTTTATTATCGGTTTGCACTTATCATACAAAACGCTAGTTGTGGGTTGTGAGCCCACAGGCACAATATGACCTTTAATGGATTTTAACAACTGAAATTTTTTAAGGAAAAGGTAAAAGATTAGTAGATGGTAAACGTAATCTGACTGCGATCTTCGACTTTAAGCATTATTAATGAGTTTTTCAATAAACATTAAATATGGCCCCTCGGTAAAATTTTTGCCTTGCGTCAAAAATCACTCGGGAACCTAGTTTGTTAAAATTTGATAAATTGTTGATGTATTTATAAAAATGATCGCAAAACTATAAATAAAGATGGGTATTGGTATTATTAAAATCAGATTGTTATGTATGTATTTTTGTTGAGCGCAACTGTAAAAATTACGGAGTGTACTAGATACTAAAATTTGATAAATTGTTGATGTATTTATAAAAATGATCGCAAATTAATAAATCGTGGATGTAGGACTAGGAGACAATTCTTTCGAGCAACGGAACATACAAATAGTATTTGAGTAGCGCAGAAAGATTGTCGACGCAGCTTTGTTAAATCATTAATATTTTAAATGTTAATGATTTAATCCTACGCCGCGAGAATTAAATTTGCGGTTATTTTTTAAGTGAATTGTTCGTTTAGAAGTTTATCTTCTAAAGGCTTAACATGCTCAAATAGTAAAGTAGCTCTAATATTCTGAGCTTTAACTACTTTAACAGTTTTAACATTACGCACTTCTAAAGAATCGGCCACTGCACTTACTGGTCGTTTATCAGCAGCATTAACGATAAATTCGATGTGACTATTACCTGGCAATAAAGCGCCACGCCATTGACGCGGACGAAAAGGGCTAATAGGTGTAAGTGCTAATAAATCGCTGCAAAAAGGAATAATCGGACCTTTTACCGAGAAATTATAAGCGCTACTCCCAGCAGGCGTAGCTACTAAAACGCCGTCACCAACCAGGCCATTAATACGAATTTTGCCATCTATTTTGATACTGATATTAGTAGATTGACGAGTTTCTCTAAGTAATGATACTTCGTTAAAAGCGATAGCTTTAGTTTCTTCGCCTAAAATATCTTTGATCTCGACTTGTAAAGGAGTGATACTGGTTGGTTTAGCTTTGCTAATTTTTTCGAGAAGATTATCTTCACAAAAATCATTAAGTAAAAAGCCAATCGTGCCGCAATTCATGCCATAAAGAGGGATGTTTTTATGATGCAGCTCATGAATAGAATGTAACATGAAGCCATCACCACCTAAAATGACAATCACTGTAACTGTTGCTTGTGGGTTAATCTCTAAGTCAATTAGCGGATATTTTTTGAGTAAGAGTTTTTTACCCTTTTGCGCTAAGTCTGTTTTATCTGCCAGAAGGCCAATTTGCACGTTATGCTCAATTAAAATTTATTAATTTAAATATTGGTTGAAATAGTTTCACCAATGCATATTTTATTTCATAATAATTTATAAGTAAAATCAATGGCAAAAAAATCTCACACTAAAGTATTAATTATCGGTTCAGGACCTGCAGGTTATAGTGCAGCAATCTATGCAGCAAGAGCAAGTTTAAAACCAATTTTAGTGGCAGGAAGTCAACCTGGTGGTCAGTTAACTATTACTACTGATGTTGAGAATTACCCTGGTTTTGCAGATACAATTCAAGGTCCATGGTTAATGGAGCAAATGGCTGGCCAAGCCGCAAAAGTAGGTACAGAGATTATTTATGATTTTATAAAATCAGTTAATTTAAAACAAAAGCCTTTTACCGCTATTGATAATTCTGGTAATGAATATAGTGCTGATTCAGTAATAATTGCTACTGGTGCGCAAGCTAAATGGTTAGGTTTAGAAAGTGAAAAAGCCTTTCAAGGTTTTGGTGTTTCAGGTTGTGCTACTTGTGATGGTTTTTTCTTTAGAGAGCAAGAAGTTATCGTTGTTGGTGGCGGTAATACAGCAGTTGAAGAAGCGCTTTATTTAACAAGTCATGCTAGCAAAGTTATTTTGGTACATCGTCGTGATAGTCTGCGTGCAGAGCAAATTCTGCAAGAGCGTTTACTCAATCATGAAAAAATCGAAGTAATGTGGGATACAGTTTTAGAAGAGGTTATTGGTAAAGATAATCCTAAAGTAGTTACTGCTGCTAAATTAAAAAATATTAAAACTAATGAAGTTGTTACTAGAGATATCCAAGGAATCTTCATTGCAATTGGGCATAAGCCAAATACAGATTTATTTGCTGGTCAGTTAGATATGGATGATGAAGGCTACATATTAACTGAAGCTGGTACCACTAAAACTAATCTTCCAGGTGTTTTTGCCTCTGGTGATGTGCAAGATAAAATTTATCGTCAAGCAATCACTGCAGCTGGAACTGGTTGTATGGCAGCTTTAGATGCAAATAATTTTGTAAATAGTTAGAAATTTTAGCAAATTTTCTTAAAAAAAGCCTAGTTTAAGCTAAATTTACAAAATTTTTTTATTATAAGGTTAACTTGGCTAGATTCCCAGAAACCCTAGCTTTACCGTTATTTAAACCTCAGAAAATTTACTATATATTCTAAAAAAAATCATTTTTTTTAGAATTCCTTCTTGTTATGCGTGTGTTTTTTTGATATAATACAACCCAGCGTTGAATTAATCGCAAGCAAAAACTTAAGGTGGGTAGGTTTTTTCAAAGGGGGTGGCATTAATTCAACAGAGTTACTGCAAAATTTGCAGTAACTCTCTAAAAGTGGGTACATAAAGGAGGTACTTAAAGGGGGTGAAATTCAAAGGAGGTTTTAAAGGAAGTGGAAGTCTAAAGGGGGTGGAAACTTTACCTTATCATTTAAGTGATTAGAGGTAATGATATTAACTTATATGATGATGAGGTAAGCGATGAATGAAGAAATTACAACACAAAGTCTGGGTATTGAGTATAAAGATCCCAATTATCTATTTCAGATAATCAAATTTTCCAACAAATTTTTTAGAAGAGATAATTCCGGCTTACAAATAAAAAAGTTTTCTTCTGAGAATTATCACGAAATTTATTCTGCTATTGAGCAAGCTAGCAAAGGCGAAAGCTATTCTGCTTATATATTATTAAGTATTTGTGATGTGCCATATTTACTTTATGGTGGCATGGCCCACTCAAAATTGTTAGAAAAAGAAGATTTGGTCAAATATAAGCAGAAGGGCTATGATATAAATTTTCTTGGAGCAGGAGAATTAAAATATTTCCAAGGGTTGCTTATTGCTAATGATCGTTCTGGTAATTTTGCCGATTTGATGAAAAATTTTTCAGCAGAGCAAAAAGAAACGCAAAAAAATTTATTATTAGAAATTGCTGCCACATTTTATCCATTTAGTATCAGTAAAGATCATACTAAGGTACTCACTTTCGGAGTTAGTGAGCGAAGATTAAAGGAATGTTTAGATTTTTATGAAGAAGATGTACAAAATTCTATAAAGGCTAAAGCATTTTATAAGCATGACCAAACCGCAAGTAGTGAAACATTAAATGCAAATAGTTATAGGCCTTTTGTAACTAGCTTAGCTTTATCAAGTAAAACTGAAAAATTATATCCTGAGCAGCAAGAAGTTAATGTGTTGACTAGAAGAGTTTCACCTAATAAGGCCATACCACAAAAAATTGATAGAGAAACTGAAAACAAGATTCATGGTCTGCAGGAAAACAGAAGTTGGGTTGAGTTTTGTTTTCCATTTTGCTTTTCAGGGGTGCCGATTTCGCCAGAGTATAACATATAGCTCATATATATTTTTTAAAAATCTGAAACTCTACCCTTAAATTGCCAATCACCATAGCGAGTTGGTTCTGGTCCGCTAGCCCCACCAATTTCTTTCGGCACAATATTTTTAGCTTTAATTTTAAGAGCAGGATTTCTTTTAAATTTTATTTTGGTTTTTTTGAGTTTTTTTGGCATATTGATTTTGTCATAATCTTGCAAAAATGAATATAACACTGAGCGGCATAATTTTAAATAGTCATAAATTTTCTGAGAGTAGTTTAATTATTACTTTATTTACTGCTGAAAAAGGTGTAGTGCAAACTATGGTAAGAGGTGGTAATAGCAAGAAACAGCAAGCAGTACTGCAGCTTGGTAATGTGGTTAGTGGCCAATATAAGGTACGCTTAGAAGGTCAATTAGGCAGCTATAGTAAAGTTGAGCTGCTTAAAAATTATCCTGCTAAATTTTTTAGTCACAAAACCAAATTACTTATTTTACAAAGCATTTTAGGCCTGCTTAAAGATACGCTATATCAAGGCGAGGCGCATGAACAGCTTTATCTACAATTACTAGCATTTTTTGATGAATTGCAAGAACAGATAGATTTAGCTGCTTACTTACATTTCGAATTATTAATTCTCAAAGAGCTTGGTTATGCTTTAGCTTTAGGTTCTTGTGCAGTTAGTGGTGCTACAGAAGATTTACATTATATTTCACCAAAAACTGGGCATGCCGTTACTGAGATTGTTGGTAAGGAATATCATGATAAATTATTTATCATTCCTGAATTTTTCAAAAAAGCTGCTAATTATAATCAGCAAGATTTAGAGCAGGGTTTTGCCATCACTGATCATTTTTTTAGAATGCATCTTTTTGAGCCTTTAAATAAAAAATTACCCTTCGCCCGGGAATTACTCAAGCGCGAGTTGGGTTAAGTTTAGAGCAGATGGAGTATAGCTCTGATTTGCTTGCGCTTTATGAAAAACAAATTGGTTTTTCATAAATGCTCCTGATACGCAAATGCACAGCTATACTCTATCTGCTTTAAACGCTAAATTAGAAACAAGAATTCGGAGATGTATTTAGAGCGAGATTCCACAGAATTTTATCAACTACTATTTGATAAAATTCGAGGACTGCTTGAGCGATTAAGTACATCTCCGAATTATTAACGGGATGCATCAATATTTATGTCAAAAAATTACCATCTTGCTTCTTGATCACAAAACATTATATTCTTCACGCATAAGATTTATCCATGGAACAGAGTATAAATAATAACATAGAACAGATTAATTTTGGTGAGGCATTAGGCAGTAGATATTTTTCTTATGCTATGGCTACTATTATGTCACGTTCTTTACCAGATGTACGTGATGGTTTAAAACCAGTACATCGTCGTCTGCTTTATGCGATGCTTAAATTGCGCCTTGATCCTGAATCAGGTTTTAAAAAATGTGCGCGTGTAGTTGGTGATGTAATTGGTAAATATCACCCGCATGGTGATCAAGCAGTTTATGATGCTTTAGTAAGATTAGCGCAAACTTTTGCGGTGCGTTATCCGCTAGTGGATGGCCAAGGAAATTTTGGTTCACTTGATGGTGATAATGCTGCGGCAATGCGTTATACTGAAGCCAAGCTTACTTCTATCGCAATGCTATTGCTTGCTGATATTGACAAAGATACTGTCGATTTTAAAAATACTTATGATGATTCTGATACTGAGCCAGTAATCTTACCAGCAAAATTTCCTAATTTGCTTGCTAATGGTTCAGAAGGAATTGCAGTTGGTATGGCCACTTCAATACCACCACATAATGTTACTGAGATTTTTGCAGCTTTGATTCATCTGTTGCAAACTCCTGATTGTCGCATTGCTACTTTGGTCAATCATATTGCAGCCCCTGATTTTCCAACAGGTGGTGAGATTTTTGAAAGTAAAGAATCTATTATTAAAACCTATGAAACTGGTAAAGGTTCTTTCCGTATCAGAGCTAAATGGCATGAAGAAGATTTGGGCCGTGGTAATTACCAAATAGTTATCAGCGAGATTCCTTATCAGGTACAAAAAGCACGTTTAATTGAAAAAATAGCAGATCTTTATAAAGATAAAAAACTAACTTTAATGGGCGGTATTCGTGATGAGTCAGATGCTGAATTGCGTATTGTGCTTGAGCCTAAATCACGTAATGTCACTGCTGAGCTTTTAATGGAGCAGCTTTTTAAATTAACCGATTTAGAAACACGTTTTCATCTTAACCTTAATGTTTTGGATTCTAAGCAAAGCCCAAGAGTAATGAATCTAAAAGAGGTTCTCGAAGAATATATAGAACATCGTTATGTAATTTTAAGACGTAAATATCGTTTTGAATTGGATAAAATTTCTAAACGTTTAGAGATTTTAGAAGGGTTGCTAGTTGCTTATTTAAATCTCGATGAAGTAATTGCTATCATTCGAGAGGAAGATGAACCTAAACAAGAATTGATCAAACGTTTCAAGCTAACTGATAATCAAGCTGAAGCGATATTAAATATGAAATTGCGTAATTTACGTAAATTAGAAGAATTTAAAATCCGTGAAGAACGAGATGAATTACAAGTTGAACAAGAGCGTCTTACTAAATTACTAGCTTCGCAAGATCTACAAAAAGAAGCATTACTTGCTGAGTTTACTGAGCTTAAAAAAGCATTCTCAAACAAAGAATATAAGAGAAGAACTACTTTAATACATGATTTTAGCATTAGTAATTTAACAGCAGAATCATTCATTCAAGAAGAAAAAGTCACAGTAATATGCTCTAAATTAGGTTGGTTTAGAATGTTATCTGGTCATAATATTGATGCTAAAACCATCAAATATAAAACCGGAGATAAAGAGCGTTTTATTATCGAGGCAAAAACTACTGATAAGATTTTGCTTATCTCGGATGATGGTAAATTCTATACTTTAGAAGTGCATAAATTGCCACGTGGTAAAACCGATGGCCAGCCACTCAACTTATTAATTGAAAGCAATGCAACTAGTAAAATTGTTGCTTTAGCAATTTATGCTGAGAATCAAGAATTTGTTATTGCATCAAAATTTGGTAAAGGTTTTAGAGTATTAGCTAAAGATGTCATGGCGCAGACTAAAAATGGTAAGCAAGTGATGAATTTAGATGGTAAGGATAAATTAGTTGCTTCTTATCAAAAAGCAGAAGCTGATAATATGGTTGCAATAGTAAATAGTAATCGTAAATTGTTAATCTTTAAAATCGATGAATTGCCACAAATGTCGCGTGGTAAAGGTGTTATCTTGCAAAAGCAGGTTTCTTCAGAATTATCTGACATTAAAACCTTAAATGCAGAGCAAGGTTTAGCTTGGCAAATGGGCAGTAAAACTAGATCAGAGGCAGATATTAGAGGCTGGATTGGTAAACGTGCTACAAAAGGTTCTTTAGTCCCGCATGGATTTGCAAAAAATAACAAATTTTAACGATATTTATCTTGATAGTTGAGTAAGTTGCTTCTATAATAGAGGTTCATCATATCTCTCTCATAAGGTTAGTAGCTTCGGTTACTAACCTTTTTTTTTAATCGGCATATAATGAAGGCTTTTCTAAAACAATTTAGCTGTGCTAAATCTGTTTTAGCAGAGTGCTTCGTCGCAATAGATAAAAAAATGCTCATTTATTATCTATAAACTCCGCTTTTTTTACTATTGCACTCAACAAAAATCCGCTCATTCTATGCCGATTAAAAAGTTCTCAGTAGGCAAAAATAC
>CAXDRM010000063.1:0-8480 GCA_963991775.1 uncultured Rickettsiales bacterium
AACACCTGGTAAGTCTTTTACACGACCACCTCTGATTAATACCACTGAGTGCTCTTGTAGATTGTGACCTTCACCTGGAATATATGCAATAACTTCATATTTATTTGTAAGTCTAACTCTGGCAACTTTTCTAAGAGCCGAGTTCGGTTTTTTTGGAGTAGTAGTATATACTCTAACGCAAACTCCTCTTTTTTGTGAGCAAGAAGAGAGAGCCGGTGAGTTAGTTTTGTTAAAAACTTTTTTCCTTGGCTTTCTAACCAATTGATTAATTGTAGGCATATATTCTAAATTAAATTTATGAAGAGTTGAGAAAATAGCGGTTTTCTTTTTGTCGTCAACATTTATTTTTACTATAGCGAGGATTTAGATTAAGGATTTGCTCTTAACTTTCATATTCAATCAGAATCTGATCAGATTGAACATTATCGCCCACTTTGACATTTACCGCTTTAATTTCTGTATCCAGTTCGGCAACTAAAGAATTTTCCATCTTCATCGCCTCTAGGATAACTAGCTCACTACCTGCCTTTATCTTTTCTCCTGGCTTAACTTTTACAGCAACAACTTTACCAGAAATTGGTGCAAGTAAAGCACTATGATCAAGATCATCTTCTAATTCAGGCATATATTGCATCAACTCAGCCACACGCGGAGAGACTACTAAAGCTTTTACAAAGCCACCCTGATAGTTAAATTCATAAGCATTACTATTAGCTAGTTTTTTGAATCTCACCGAAATTGGCGAACCATCAATATTAGCTTTAAATAAAGGTAAACCAACATGCCAACCTAATTGATCAATAATTACTTTTTTACCTTGCAAGAATAACTCAAAGCGATCTTCTTCTACAGAATCAATTTCTACAACATAGTGAGCATTTTTAATACATACTGCCCATCTAGTATTAATCTCTTTAGGTCGTACTGGATTCTTACCAGCAACCTCACCTAATCTCTGCGCTTCTAACCATCTAATAATTACTGCAATATAAATAATTGGTGCATAATCGCTTGAAGCAATTTCTTGGTCCTTATAACCATCTGGATATTCTTCACTAATATAGTTGGTAGATAATTCAGCTGAGGCAAATCTTTTACTGTGAAAGATATTTTGCAAGAAGCTGATATTAGTTGAAATGCCTTGAATCACATATTCGCCCAAAGCTCTCTGCATATATTTAATGGCAGCTTTACGATTCTTGCCATAGCTGCATAATTTAGCTACCATCGAATCATAGAACATACTTACTTCACCACCATCATAAATGCCGCTATCTACTCTGATATGCTTGTCTGATTCTGGCTCTTGATATCTAACTATTCTGCCACTTGATGGTAAAAAGCCACGCGCTGGATCCTCAGCATAGATTCTTGATTCCATCGCCCAGCCATTAAGCTTAACATCACTTTGCTGCATTGGTAATTTCTCACCAGCCGCAATATTGATCATTTGCTCTACTAAATCATAACCAGTGATTAATTCTGTTACTGGATGCTCTACCTGCAATCTAGTATTCATTTCAAGAAAGTAGAAATTTCTTTCTTGATCAGCAATATATTCGATAGTACCAGCAGAATAATAGCCCACCTTCATCGCCAAATTTTTACTTTGACGATACATTTCTTGTCTAACCTCTTCAGTTAAAAAGGCACTTGGCGCTTCTTCAATTACTTTTTGATTATAACGCTGTATCGAACATTCACGTTCACCCAAACACACCACATTACCATGCTGATCAGCTAAAACCTGAATCTCAATATGTCTGGGCTGCTCGATGAATTTTTCGATAAAGATACGATCATCACCAAAATTATTTTGTGCTTCTTGCTTAGCAGATGCAAAAGCCTCAGCTACTTCTTGCTGCTTTTTAACGATACGCATACCACGGCCACCACCACCAGCAGCTGCTTTAACCATTACTGGGTAGCCAATTGAATCTGCAATTTTAATCGCTTCATCCGCATCAGCAATAGTGCCCATATAACCTGGCACAGTATTAACTCCTGCTTCTTGCGCAATTTTTTTAGAAACAATTTTATCACCCATTGATTTAATGGCATGAATATCTGGACCAATAAATTTAACGCCGATTTTTTTAAGCTCTTCAGCAAATTTTGCATTTTCAGATAAAAAACCATAACCAGGATGGACTGCATCAGCACCTGATTCTTTGATAACCTCAATAATTTTTGCGATATTTAAATAGCTTAAATTAGATGGGGCCAAACCAATATAGTAAGCCTCATCAGCCATTTGTACTGCCAAAGAATTTGCATCAGCCTCAGAATAAATAGCAACTGATTTTATCCCTAATTTACGCGCAGTTTTAATTACTCTTACTGCAATTTCTCCTCGATTGGCGATTAAAATCTTTTTTATCATAATTCAAAAATTAAAGTGGTAAATTATCATGTTTCTTCCAAGGCGTATCAATCTTTTTATTATATAATACTTGCAAAGAGCGAATGATTCTAGAACGGGTATTTTGTGGTCTGATTACCTCATCAATGTAACCACGTGCTGCTGCCACAAATGGGCTAGCAAATTGCTCTTTATATTCAGTAGCATGCTTATCCATTTTTTTGGCATTGCCAGCATCTTTACGATGTAAAATTTCTACAGCACCTTTTGGACCCATCACAGCAATTTCTGCATTAGCCCAAGCGTAATTTACATCACCACATAAATGTTTTGAATTCATCACAATATAAGCTCCTCCATAGGCTTTTCTAGTGATTACGGTAATTTTAGGCACAGTTGCTTCTGCATAAGCATAAAGTAATTTAGCACCATGTTTAATGATGCCATTATGCTCTTGGGCAACTCCTGGTAAAAAGCCTGGTACATCCACAAAAGAAATTAAAGGAATATTAAACGCATCACAAAATCTGATAAATCTTGCTGCTTTAGTTGAAGCATTTATATCTAAACAACCTGCTAAATGCATTGGATTATTCGCTACAAAACCTACTGTGCGACCATCTAGGCGACCAAAACCAGTAATAATATTTTTGGCATAATCAGGTTTTAATTCGAAGAATTCATCATTATCAACCACACGTTCGATTAATTCATGCATATCATAAGAACGATTCGGATTATCCGGCACCAAAGTATTTAGAGCTGGATCAATTCTATCGATTGAATCTGTATTAGTAATAGTTGGAATTTTTGCCTGATTAGAACTTGGTAAGAAATTTACAAATTCACGTAATTTAAGTAAGGCTTCCACATCATTAGGAAATTGTACATCCGAAACACCTGAAACTGCATTATGCACCTTAGCACCACCTAATTCAGCTTGCGTTACTTCTTCATGGGTTACAGTTTTTACTACATCTGGACCAGTTACAAACATATAAGATGCTTTACCAGACATCATAATAAAATCAGTTAAAGCTGGTGAATATACAGCTCCACCGGCACAAGGTCCCATAATCATTGAGATTTGTGGAATCACACCAGAAGCTCTAACATTTCTTTGAAAAATTTCCCCATAGCCCGAAAGTGAATCAACACCTTCTTGAATTCTTGCTCCACCAGAATCATTGATACCAATTACTGGCGCACCAACTTGCAGTGCTTTATCTAGGATGTTACAAATTTTACGCGCATTAGTTTCACTTAAAGATCCACCTAGCACAGTAAAATCCTGACTATAAACAAATACTAAACGGCCATTGATAGTTCCTTGCCCAGTAATCACACCATCACCTGGCACTTTGTTATCTTCCATACCAAAATTGGAACAGCGATGTTCTACATAAAGACCATATTCTTCAAATGAGGAAGGATCGAGTAAGATTTCTAACCTTTCGCGAGCGGTTAATTTACCTTTAGCATGTTGCGCTTCAATACGTTTAGTACCACCTCCAGATCGAGCCTGGCTACGTTTTTTAGCTAAAATACTAACAATTGCAGATTGTGAATTCATAGATTTATCAAAAATTTTGTAGAGTTTTTCTATAAGAAATATACCTCGCTGTCAAATTTAAACTTGGTACTGAGTAGAATCGCATGGATTCATCTCATATTAAAACAAAAAAGCTTTACTTTGTTTTGAAAAAAAACTAATTATGGCCTCCGCTAAATAGCAAAATATGATAGAAGCAAATTCTCTCTTTATAACAAAATTTATCTCTTTTCATACCTGGTTTGTCTTAGGGCTAATCGTGGCTGCGATGATCTCTTACTCAATGGAGAAAATTTCACTCGAGCTAACTTCGCTTTTTACCTTAACTAGCTTGATGCTGTTTTTTCATTTTTTTCCTTTAGCAGATGCCGGAGGCAAAATAGTATTAGGACCTGAAGAAATCTTGCTCGGCTTTGCCAACCCAGCTCTCATTACCATTGTCTCGCTGCTGATTATCGGTCAGGCCGTGATCAAATCAAATGCACTAAATATCATTCCAAAATTGATTATCAAATTATCTAGTAGCAACGCTAATGTAGCAATTATCGTTTCTTTAGTGACCGTTATCTTAATTAGCGCCTTTTTAAATAACACGCCAGTAGTGATTATTTTTATTCCAATCATGATGCAGATTGCAAAAAAACTTAATATCTCACCAAGTAAAGTAATGATCCCACTTTCATATGCAGCAATTTTAGGTGGCATGATTACTTTAATTGGTAGTAGTACTAACCTGTTAGTTTCTGGTACAGTTGAAAATCTTGGCCTGCCCCCAATTGGCTTTTTCGAATTTATTATACCTGGTGGTATCTTAGCAGTAATTGGTCTTATTTATATTTTTACCATCCTACCAAAAATTTTACCTGATAATGCTAAAGATAAAAATGAATATGAAGATAATCGTTCTTTTGCCTCACAAATAATTATCTCCGCAGATTCAGGATTCGCGAAACAGCAATTAATTGAAGGTAGCTTACCGGGTTTTCCAGATATTACGATCCGCGTGATTGAAAGAGGCGCAGAAGCTATCTTACCTCCATTCCAAGATTGCATGGAATTACAAGAAAATGATATCTTAGCAATTACTGGTACTAGAGAAGAAATCTCAAATCTTGTTTATAAGAAACCTGATATCTTTCTAAAAAATATGCATATTGATCAAGAGCAACAATCACAGATTCAAGATCTTGAACAAAGTGAAACTAGCATAGCAGAATTAGTAGTATCTCCTGCTTCACGTTTAATTGGACAAACTCTTAAATCATCTGGTTTCTACAATGATTTTCGTTGCCCTGCTATTGCGATCCAAAGAAAAGGAAGTCTGATCAAAACTAAAATTACGCGCCTTAGAATGGTCGCTGGTGATGTCTTACTTATTTTGGGTGATGAAAATCGTTTAGCAGATATCAGAAATAGCAAAGATGTAATTCTTACTAAATGGTCTGCCCAACAAATTAATTCATTAGCGCGCGTGGTTAAAACTATAGTAGTATTTTCTTTAGTAATCTTCTTAGCTGCTTTTGGTATTGTGCCAATTACAGTTACTTCTTTTTGTGCAGCTGCCCTACTTATCTATTTAAGATGTATTAATATTAAACAAGCATATAAAGCTATTGATGCAAATGTTGCTTTAATGATTGTGGCCTCGCTAGCTCTAGGACAAGCCATGCAAGCAACTGGTGGCGCAGCTCTATTAGCAGATGGCTTTATAAAAATTACTAATGGTCTTTCAGGCGTTGGTATCGCAGCTTTCTTCTTTTTATTCATTGCCATACTTACTAATATTTTAAGCAACTCGGCAACTGCTGTGTTATTTACCCCAATTGCTGCCAATCTAGCCCTTAAATTAGGTATGGATCCACGTATCTTAATTTATGGTGTAATTTTTGCAACTAACTGCTCTTTCATTACCCCAATTGGCTATCAAACTAATTTATTGGTAATGTCACCGGGACGTTACAATTTTGGCGATTTTATCAAAGGTGGCTTGCCACTAGCAATAATACTTTGTATTGCTTACGCCTTCTTAATTAAGTATTATTTCTAAGATGATCACCATTGGTAAGCATCAATTAAAATCAAATGTATTTTTGGCACCTATGTCAGGTGTTAGTGATTTGCCTTTTCGTAAAATGGTTAAAAAATTTGGTGCAGGCTTAGTTGTTTCGGAAATGATTGCCTCACGTGCCATGATTATTGAAACTAGACAATCTTTACAAAAATGTAGCTTTGATCAAGATGATTCTATGCCTAATGTGGTGCAACTAGCAGGTTGTGACCCTCAAGTAATGGCTGAGGCTGCTAAACTTAATCAAGATTTAGGCGCTGATATTATTGATATTAATTTTGGTTGCCCGGTTAAAAAAGTTGTAGGTGGTAATGCCGGCTCTGCTTTAATGAAGCAACCTGAATTAGCACGTAAAATTTTAGAAAGTACTGTTAATGCTGTTGATATCCCGGTTACTTTGAAAATGCGTATGGGTTGGGATCATGAACATCTTAATGCCCCAGAACTTGCAAAAATTGCTGAGGATTTAGGCATTAAAATGATCACTATACATGGTCGCACTAGATGCCAAATGTATAAAGGACAAGCAGATTGGCAATTTATTAAAAAAGTTAAAGCTGCGGTAAATATTCCTGTAATTGCTAATGGTGATATTAAAACCCTAGCAGATGCTAGACAGGCGCTAAAAGATTCTGACGCAGATGGTATTATGATTGGTCGTGCTGCTTATGGTAAGCCTTGGCTAATAAATGAGATTGCTACTAAATTAGCAAATCAAGAATTTAATGAACCTAATGCCCTAGAAAAGGGACAAATTATCCGTGAACATATTGCTGATATGGTTGAGCATTATGGCGAGGATTTAGGTGTAAAAATGTCGCGTAAGCATTTAGGCTGGTATAGTAAAAGCATAGATAATTCTGCGGCATTTCGTAGTACAATTAATATGATGACTAAATATGCTGAAGTTGAGCAAGCTATCACCGAGTTTTTTAATTAGTTTTTTAATTATTGGATTAATTATGTTGAGTACCTCTTTATTAAAATCTTCTCCTAAATTAGATATGCATGATACGCATATTAAAACCGAACATTTCACCTTAAAAAATGGCATGGAGGTAATCATCATTCCTAATGACAGAGTACCCGCAGTTTTACATATGTTATGGTATAAGGTTGGTGGTATTGATGAAAAACTAGGCAAAACTGGTTTAGCGCATTATTTGGAACATTTAATGTTTCATGGCACTAAAAAATTTCCGAAGGATGAAATTGATAAACGAGTCTCTTCTTTTGGTGGTTCGCATAATGCATTTACCTCTTATGATTTCACTGCTTACTATCAAAATGTACCGAAAGAATATCTTGGCGCTGTGATGGAGATGGAAGCTGATCGTATGCGTAATTTAGTATTAGAAAAAAAACAAACAAAAATCGAGCGCAATATCGTCCTTGAAGAACGTTTAATGCGTCGCGACAATTCACCAAATTCTGTACTATCTGAAAAAATTAATGAAGCAATGTTTGGTAAGGAACATCCTTATGGTCGTCCTTTAATTGGTTATGAGGATGATATCGAAAATCTAACTCATGAAGATGCTTTGGCTTTTTATAATAAATATTATTTTCCAAATAATACGGTTTTGGTGTTAGCTGGTGATATTGATGCTGAAACTGCTAAGCCATTAATTGATAAATATTATGCTCCTCTTGAAAAAGGACCTGAACTAGAATTTACTTTAGCTGCACCAGTTACAAAAGTTAAAAATCCTTATGTTGAACATAGCGATAAAACAGTAAGTAGTACTACTATTAAATATAGCTATTTAGCACCTGATTTACTTGCTCCTGAGAAAGATCTTTCTTATGCTTTAAACATTATTTCTTTTATTGCAGCAGGTAATAAAAATTCGATCCTTTATAAAAAATTAGTTACTGAGCTAGATTTAGCTTTGGGAGTTTCTGCCTCATATAGTGATATGTCGCGTGGCCAGGCTGATTTTCGTTTTTCAGTTACTTTAAAAGATCCTAAACATGAAACCCAAGTAACTAGAATCATCGAAGAAACTATTCAGCGTTTTAAAATGGCCGACATTAGCGATGAAGCTATAGCTAATGCTAAAAATCTTTTTCTGATTGAAACACTTTATAGTAAAGAATCATATAAATCTTTAGCTTATATTATCGGCATGAATTATACGACTGGTATTAGTCTAGCTGAGATTATCAATTGGGATGAACGCATCTCTGAGGTTACTAAAGGCGACATCGCTCAAGCAGCAGAATTTGTATTTCAAGACGACAAATTAGTTGTGGGTAAATTATTACCTGCTAAGGGGAAGTAGAGTTACTGACTTGAGTCTAAGTAATGTTTATTAACAACTAAAGGATCTCTCGATAAAATTTTGCAACAAGTGCAAAATCACTCGAGAACCTAAATACTAACTTAGCAACATATGAGAGATTAATTGTTGGCAAGATCTAAGGTTCCTGAGCGCCGTGCTGAGTAGAAGCTTTAGCTTCATACCGAAGTATGATTTCGAACGTAGTGAGAAATT
>CAXDRM010000064.1:0-8276 GCA_963991775.1 uncultured Rickettsiales bacterium
TGGGCCGTGTCTCAGTCCCAGTGTGGCTGATCATCCTCTCAGACCAGCTATAGATCGTCGCCTTGGTGAGCTTTTACCTCACCAACAAGCTAATCCAACGCGGGCTCATCCAATAGCGATAAATCTTTCCCCCGAAGGGCGTATACCGTATTAGCAACCATTTCTGGTTGTTATTCCGTACTACTGGGTAGATTCCCACGCGTTACTCACCCGTGCGCCACTAGCTGGGTCCTAGCAAGCTAGGCCATACTCGTTCGACTTGCATGTGTTAAGCATGCCACCAGCGTTCGTTCTGAGCCAGGATCAAACTCTCAAGTTTGATAACGGGATATAAAATCCCAATAAAATATGTTTAATCCGCTACCCTTAACCTTTGCTATTAATTAAATTGCAAAATTAAGGAGTAACTTTAATTACTCTTAATTGCTGTATGCTTATTATTTATGTTCAGACCATAAAAATGGTCAAAACGTAAAGTAACGTTTACCCAAAAATAAAAGCAGAAAAATAAATTTAGAAGTTAGTATATCGCAGCGCTTGATTAATTAACAAAAAGATTCACGCACTTACCAGTGCGCTAGAATTTTTTGTGAAATAACAATCACTACAATCTCCCAACACTAAATTCACTTTTCTACCTTCATTATTGGGTGTTATGATTCACCTTATCACAGAACAAAAAGATAGGAGGACCATTTAATAACGGAGGCAATAATAATAGTCAAAGAAAAAAATAATTATTTTTTAGCTATTTGCCTGAATCAATATTTTGAGCAGCCTTTTCTATCTTTCGATACAATTTTAGCTGCACTAAAATCACTAGAGAACCGACCACATGCCAAACCATAAAAATCTTTTAAGAAAATAAATATTGGACTTGGTATTAGAGCTAACTTATATATGATCTTCTCGCATAGATAATCTAGAGAAAAAAATGCTAAGTTTATTAGAAAAATTTTTTGGTACTGCCAATGAGCGTAAGGTTAAAGATTTAACCAAAGCCGTCACGCTTATTAATAGTAAAGAAGCAGAATATCAAAAATTAAAAGATGCTGAATTTAAAAGTAAAACAGCAGAGTTTAAAAAACAGCTCGAAGCAGGTACTACTTTAGAAGACATCTTACCTGATGCTTTTGCTGCTTGTCGTGAAGCTGCTAAAAGAACCTTAAATATGCGCCATTTTGATGTGCAATTAATGGGTGGTATGGCATTACATAATAATATGATTGCAGAAATGGGTACTGGTGAAGGTAAAACTTTGGTCTGTACTTTAGCTGCCTATCTTAATGCCTTAACTGGTAAGGGCGTACATGTAGTTACTGTAAATGATTATTTAGCACAAAGAGATAGCGCCTGGATGGGTAAGGTTTATGAGTTTTTAGGTCTTAGCGTCGCATGCATCTATAGTAATATTAGCGAAGAAGACCGCCAAGCTGCATATCAAGCAGATATCACCTATGGTACTAATAATGAATTTGGTTTTGATTATCTGCGCGATAATCTTAAATTAAGCAGTAAAGATTTAGTCCAAAGAGCTCATCATTACGCTATTGTCGATGAGGTTGATTCTATCTTAATTGACGAAGCAAGGACCCCGCTGATTATCTCTGGACCAGCTCATGATGATTCTGAATTATGTCTTAAAATTGTTAAAATTATTCCCAAGCTTAAAGCGGAACATTATGACATTGATGAAAAAAGCAAAAATGCCCTACTTACTGAATCTGGTACTGACGAGGTAGAAAATCTCCTCAAAAAAGCAAAAATGCTAGATAAGGATGCTAATCTTTATGATGTAGAAAATGTTGATTTAGTGCATCATGTTAATAAAGCTTTAAAAGCTGAACATCTCTTTAAAAATGAAGTGGATTACATTGTTAAAGATGATCAGGTGATGATTATTGACGAATTTACCGGACGTGCGATGCCAGGTAGACGTTATTCTGATGGCCTACATCAGGCTCTTGAGGCTAAAGAAGGTGTAACTATTCAACGTGAGAATCAAACCTTAGCTTCTACTACTTTCCAAAACTACTTCAGAAATTATGAGAAGCTTGCCGGCATGACTGGTACTGCTACAACTGAAGCAGTAGAATTTAGCATGATCTATAATTTAGATGTAATCTCGATTCCTACTAATTTAACTACAAATCGTAAGGATCATGAAGATGAGATCTATAAAAATCTCGAACAAAAATATAAGGCGATCTTAAAACAAATCAAAGAATGTCATGAAAAAAAACAGCCTTTATTAGTGGGTACAGTTAGCATCGAAAAATCCGAGCTAATTGCTAAAATGCTTAAAAAAGAAAAAATCAAACATAATGTCTTAAATGCCAAACATCACTCACAAGAAGCACAAATCATCGCGCAAGCTGGGCGTTTGGGGGCAGTAACTATTGCCACTAATATGGCAGGTCGTGGTACTGATATTATGTTAGGTGGAAATCCAGAAATGCTGGCAGAGCATGATAAAAAACTTGATTTAGCTGCTGCAGAAAAATTAGTTAATGAAGAAAAGCAAGCAGTAATAGCAGCAGGAGGTTTATTTGTAATTGGTACAGAGCGCCATGAATCAAGACGTATCGATAATCAATTACGTGGTCGTGCTGGACGTCAAGGTGATGCAGGTGAGACTAAATTCTTTTTATCACTTGAAGATGATTTGATGCGTATTTTTGGCTCAGATAAAATCTCAGTCTTTCTTGAAAAATTAGGCTTTAAAGATGATGAGTCAATTTATCATCCTTGGATTACTAAAGCCTTAGAAAAAGCTCAAACTAAAGTAGAAGCACATAATTTTGAAATCAGAAAAAGCCTAATCAAATTTGATGATGTCTTGAATGAGCAACGTAAAGTGATTTACGAGCAACGTAATGAAATTATGAATGCTGAAGCAGTATCAGGTACTATCGCAGATTTTCGTGATGAGATAAATCTTAAATTAGTGAAGCAGCATATTCCTGAAAAATCCTATATTGAAAATTGGGATTTAGAAAGTTTAGATTTAGATCTGCATGATATTTACGGCAAATTTTTTAATATTAACGATTTAGTAAAAAGTGCAGATATTGCTGAGGAGCAAATTTTAGAACATATCAATAAAAAATCTGAGCAAATTTTCGCTGAGAAAAAAGCAAAATACCCAGCTGAATTGCTTAAATTACTAGAGAAAAACATCTTACTCATGACTTTAGATGGATTGTGGCGTGATCATTTAAATATCATTGATCATCTAAAAACTGGAATTAATCTACGTGCTTATGGTCAAAAAGATCCGCTTAATGAATTTAAGCGTGAAGCTTTTGAATTATTTGAAGCAATGCTTGATAATTTAGTGCGTACTACCGTAAAAAGAATTGCTCGTGCTGAAATAAGCGATGGCTCAGAAGATGCTTTAAAAAGTAATTTACGTAGCAAGCCCCAAAAAACTGTAGAAGTAAAAGCTGCCGCCAATACTTTAAATGATAAAAAAACTGCAAAAGGAACTGTGGTTCGACGCAAAGATCCTAGTGAGCGTGATCCTAATGACCCTTCAAGTTGGGGACGTGTGGGTAGGAATGAGATGTGTCCTTGTGGGAGTGGGAAGAAATACAAAAACTGCCACGGCAAACTATAGAAACTTTGTCTAGTACGTCACCTATTCGCAAAAAACATTTTTTTATTTGCGCACGTACATTCAAGGTACGCTTACGCATAAAAAAATCTTTTTCACAAATATCTAACATACCATACAAAGTTTTATTAACTAAATAAAATTTCTTATCTCAAATATTGAGCTTACAAAAAATCCAACAAAAATCTTTAAGTTTATATGACTCAAACTTATTCTTTCTTAGAAGCTAATCCGGTCCTTGAGTGATTTTGAACGCAGTGAGAAATTGTACCGAAAGGCCCTTTTGTATTTTTTGTACTATACAAAGTTTTAGGAAATTACTCATAGTGAGACCACATGCGCAGAATTTTAACACGCTTATTAGATTTATCGACTTGATAAACCATACGATGCTGTATGTTAATGCGACGAGAATATGCTCCTGACAAATCACCTACTAGTTTTTCATATGGCGGAAAATCAACAAAAGGATTATTAGATATAACCTCTAATATCTCTTGAGCTTTGCTTTTTAAATTAGAATTTTGTAGCTTTTTTGCATCTTTAAGAGCCTGTTTAGCGAAATATATTTTCCATGCTTTAGACATGCAATTTCCTACCAATCTAACTCTTCAGCACAATCATCATAGGGCTCTTGCATAGCTTGTTTTATAGAATCTCTCATGCCAGGAATAGACATTAAGTATAAGGTTTCCTGCATGGCGTTATAATCATCTTCACTCAGTATAACCACGTTTTTTTCTTTTGTGGTCACATGTACAGGTTTGTGAGATTTAATTACTGACTTAATCAATTGAAAGAAGTTTTGTCTTGCACTGCTTGCCGTATAAATAGTCATTTTTTACCTATAAAATATAAATAGATTGTACATGATATTGTACGTAATGTCAATATATTGCTTAACTTTGTATGATTAGATGGTAATATGTTTGCGTCATTTAATTTATTGTAACATGACTGATATACTTAAAGAAATTTGTTCATATAAAAAAGAAATAGTGGCACGTGATAAGCAAGATGTATCACTGGCTGAGTTGCGTAAGCAAGCAGAAAATATTACTAGTGCGCCGCGCTTTTTAAAAAATATCACACAACAAATTGCACTGGACAAAAATGCTATCATTGCTGAAATAAAACAAAAATCTCCTTCACAAGGCCTGATGCAACAAAATATAGATGTTGCTAAAATTGCTGCGCAATATGCTAAAGGAGATGCTGCTGCAATCTCGGTACTTACAGATGAAAAATATTTCGGTGGAAAAAATGAATATGTCGCTCTTGCTAAACAAGCAAGCAATTTACCAATTTTACGCAAAGATTTTATGATTGATGAATATCAAATCTATCAAGCAAAAACCATCGGTGCAGAGGCGATATTATTGATTATGTCCGCTCTTTCTGTAGCACAAGCACAAGAATTTGAAGCTCTCGCTTTTGAGCTAGGTTTAGATGTGTTAATTGAAACTCATAATGCGCCAGAAATTGAACAAGCCTTACAGCTAAAAAGCAAATTAATTGGCGTAAATAATCGCAATCTTAAAACTTTAGATACATCTTTAGATAATATCAAAAATCTGCAACAGCTAATTCCTAATGATAAAATTTTAGTATGTGAAAGTGGTATTAATAGCTTGGCAGATTTTGAACAACTAAAAGAGCTAAAACTAAACTGCTTTTTAATCGGTGGTTTTTTGATGAAGAACCCAGAACCAAATAACATTCTAGAAGATTTAGTCAAATTTTAAACAATCACCAAACGATCAATAAAAACTAATATACTACAAATTGCCGTCATCATTGTTACAATTTTAAATACTGAGTTATCAATTTTATGTAAGAGCTTTTGTTCAACTAAGTCGATTTTGTTATCTAATCTAGTTTCAGTTTTTTTTAGATCATCTTTGGTAGCAAGATTTTGTAACAAATCATTTAACATAAATCTAGCTTGGATTCGACTAAACCCTACTTTGCGGGCTTTGTCATAAATATTGTGGGTTTTCATATTTTGTAATGCGTTTTTCATAATAAATTTTTATGCGTAATTTATTATAACTTATACATATCAAATATCAAGCTAAAAGTAATAAATTTTAACAATCCTTAAATGGAACAGGTTTCTCGATACAACCTATCGTTTCACTCCAGGTCACTCGATAATCGGTTGGTGAGCGGTTACTCTGGCTGAATTATTATTGCACTGGTTCGACTCGAGCTATCTCAGGCACAAAATGCTTAAGCATATTCTCAATACCATCCTTAAGCGTCACTGCCGAGCTAGGACAACCTGAACAAGCACCATGCATTTCTAGATAAACTACATTATCTTCATATTTGTGAAAAATAATATCACCACCATCCATAGCTACAGCTGGTCTCACTCTTTCTTCTAGCAATTCTTTAATTTGTTTTACAATTTCAGAATCATCTTCATTAATTGCTTGAGCGGCATCAGTAGTTTTATCCTCAAGAACCACTTCGCCACCTGCCACAAAATGATCCATGATAATTGCTAAAATATCAGTTTTAAGATGCTCCCAACTAATATCTTCTGATTTAGTCACAGTAATAAAATTGGAGCCAAAAAATACACCATTCACTTGACCTTGCTCAAATAATTTTTGTGCTAAAGGTGATTTGCCACAATCTGCTAATTTTGCAAAAGCAGCAGTACCTTTTTTCATCACTGGCACACCTGGTACAAATTTTAAAGTTGAAGGATTAGGAGTATCCTCAGTTTGTATAAACATTATGATATTTTTTAAGTTGGGAGCATAATATAAAATAACTGACCATACAGGTCAACTATTCTAGCGTTACAATATTTTAAGAAAATTGCTTATAGAATAAATACTTATCTATCTTGACCGAAAGTTTCTTGGCCAGCAGCAGGGTCAACTACCTCTTCTACTGGTAAAGTTACGGGCGCAACTTTTACAGTTGGGCGTTTAGTTACTGGTGATGAGTAATCTTTCTTTTCTCCTTGTGGACCATATTTTACTACTTTGCCATTTCTGAATTTAACTTCGTAAGTCATTAATTCACTGCGTAATTTATGCTCTTTGGAAGGGTAAAGATAATAGGTAAAATATTCGATTTCGCCTTCACCTGAAGTAATATTTGGTTCACCCATTTTCTTAAGTACAACCTCTTTAGTCATTTTAAGTTGTACCTTATTAGCACTAGGCTTAGTTGCACAAGAAACGAGGAAGAAACCCAAACATATAGCGATTATTTTTTTCATGATATTTACCCGATCATTTATTTATTCTTATTAGTTTAATTGTAGAATTTTAGCAGGATTTTGTCAAACTTTGATCCTCAGATTTGCGGGTTAAGTGCAACCCTCAAATCTTCATTTATTAAATATGCTACTGCAAAAAAGCTCCTCTAGTAAAGTAATTTTACTTAGGCTATGATACAAGCTCATCAATTAAAGACTAAGGAGAATCATCATGATCGCGAATTTACCAAAATTAAAATTATGGCAACAGATTTTTGCAGCAATGTTACTAGGTGTAATAGCTGGTATTGGCTTTGGCCAAGATATTGCCGTAATTAAGCCTTTAGGAGATTTATTCATTAATATGATCAAAATGATTGTGATTCCTTTGGTATTTTTCTCGATTGCCACTGCAATAACTGGTAATCAGGATGGCAGCTCTTTAGGACGCATTGGTATCAAAAGCCTAATCATCTATGTATTTTCTACAGCCATTGCCATAGTGATTGGTATCAGTTTGGCTAAACTTTTTGATCCTGCAGCTGGCTTAAATGGCTTAAATCTATTCGCAGAAATGGAAAAAACCACCACGGCAAAAGAACCAGTATCTTTTTTAGAAGCTTTAGTGGCTATGGTGCCTACTAACCCGATTAATGCCATGGCTGAAGGTAATGTTTTACAAGTAATTGTCTTTGCTATTTTTGTCGGAGCAGCAGTAAATGTTGCTGGCAAGAAGGTAAAAATTATTGGCAGTAATATTGCAGAAGCAGCAGAAGTATTTTACTCAATGACTGCAATTATTATGAAATTTGCCCCATATGGTGTTTTTGCCTTAATTGCTTGGGTAGTTGGTACACAAGACCCGCAAATTTTACGCTCCTTACTAAAATTAGTGATCGTAGTAATTGCAGCCTGCTTGATACATGCTGCCACAATTTACACTTTATTTGTGGCAGGTTTAGCAAGGTTAAACCCTTTACCTTTTTACAAAAAAATTATTGATGCACAAATTTTTGCTTTCTGTACCTCGAGCAGTTCAGCAACTTTACCACTTACTATGAAAGTAGCTGAAGAAAAATTAGGTGTCTCACAAAAAATTGCTAATTTTGTTTTACCACTTGGCTCAACTGTAAATATGGATGGTACGGCTATTTATATTGGTATAACTACAGTATTTGTTGCAGCTCTTGCTGGTGTAGATTTATCTCTTACTGATTATGTAGTAGTAGTTTTCACTGCAACTATTGCGTCAGTTGGAGCAGCAGGAATTCCTGGTGTAGCTTTAATTATGATGTCTATGGTTTTTGTTGCAGTGGGCTTGCCAGTAGAAGCAATTGGCATTATTGCCGGAGTTGATCGTTTACTTGATATGTTTAGAACCTCAGTTAATGTCACTGGAGATCTTGCGATTTCTGTAGTGATTGATCAGTCAGAAGGAAC
>CAXDRM010000065.1:0-8202 GCA_963991775.1 uncultured Rickettsiales bacterium
AGTAAAGCGGAGTCAATCCCACCCCATCCACCATTTCAGAAAGGTCCGTTCCGGACACATGGGTTACAGAATATTCCGATCACATGGGTTACACTTTAGACAATAAAAAAGGGTTATCTAAAGGTTCAACACGACATGTGTCTTCATCAAAATATCCTAAATCATATTTCATAAAAGATACAAGCCATATTTTATCTGCTACCTCTCTTATCCCGACACTCTGACCTGCAAATGCTCTGCTTAGACTTACTTTCTTCTTTTTTTGAGTATTTTCGTTCATAAAAATTTAACAAAAATAAACCAACGGATGAAACTGAATTAATTAAAAATTGAGCATATAAAGGATCATCAATTACATAATCATCTTCTAATTTGCCATGAGATTCTATTGTATGGTTACTTCTTAAGTTCTCAATAGCTTGAGCTGTTTTTAGTAATCCACTTCCAATATTTCGTATATCTGTAATTTCTGTTTCATTATGAGCAATCTTAAATTCTTTTAAAATAGTTTGAGCCAGTTTGTATAATGTATCTTTTCGATTATAGTCTGGCTTTATATCTTTTAATATTCTTTTTATTATGGTTTCAAGTGCTGAATTTGCTAATGCAATTGACTGTGATGGATCTTCATTTACCTTTTTAAAAGCATTCTCCAATACTGTATGAACATCTTTGTAACTATCAGCAACAATATCAATAATTTCAGGAACTGCATATATTATATTTGGAATTTGCACGCCCATATCAACTGATACTCGAAATAAAGTATCATCATCCATATTATTGAGTGTCTGCAGAAGGTTAATTTCTGTGTTTTCTTTATCTTTATAAGCTATTTCGAATTAACTCCATTATAACCATTCCACCCTGTATTATCAATATCCGAAATGGGCTCTTGCCATCTCTTAATATAAAATGAAACTTTATTGTATGATTTATAGTTTTTCCATATCTCCTTTTCTGTTAAATCTATTATATTCATCACTTGTCTTGGTGAAGCTTTACTTTTCATAATTAATTCTGATTTATTTTAATTTGATAAACAACTCCCCTACCTTTACCAACTGATACAATCTTTTTCATCTGTACTAAATCTTTCAGCTTAACTTTTAAAGTATTGTAATTAGCACCAGATAATTTTTGAATATCCGAAACTGAAAGCGAATTGTGATTTTTAAGAATTTCTAAGATCTGCAAATGCAATTTATCAAAATTTTCTTGCAAAATTTTCTCAGCTTTAATTTTTTTCTCTAAATTATCTTTTTGTTTTTTTAAAGATTTTAGAAAAAATATTAACCAGTTCTCAAATTTGATTTTTTTGTTATCTAAAGTTTTTTGACAGTCTCTTAGGTTTTTGTAATAAAGATCTTTATTTTCCTCAATAATACTTTCTAGAGAGCTATATTGGATGTAGCTATAACCAAGCTTTAGTAATAATAAATTAGTTAAAATTCTTGATAACCTGCCATTACCATCTTGAAAAGGATGAATTGCTAAAAATACTACAATAAAAATTCCAGTTACAATCAGTGGATGAGTTTCTTTTAGTTCCAAAGATTTATTAATCCAAACGGCTAAATCTGTCATTTTTATTGGAGTTTCAAATGGCGTGGCAGTTTTAAAAACAACTCCTATTTCTTTACCATTTTCATCAAAAGCAACGACATGATTGTCTAATTTTTTATATTCACCTCTATGAC
Source organism: uncultured Rickettsiales bacterium (assembly GCA_963991775.1). Classification (GTDB taxonomy): domain Bacteria; phylum Pseudomonadota; class Alphaproteobacteria; order Rickettsiales; family JABIRX01; genus CAXDRM01. The sequence goes on from CAXDRM010000065.1 coordinate 1,701, forward strand.
GAATATCTTTAGAACTATGTTTCAATAAAATTGAGTGAAGTTGTTTAATATGATTTTCACTAATTTCTAAATCGTCAAAATTACTTAGGATCAAATCCATTGCGTCAGAATAACCAGCAACTTCTTCTTCATCACGATTTTTAAATGATGTTTTATTGATATTAGAAAGCAAAGTTTCTACTTGAGCATCACTTAGTTTAACACCTTCAATTCTTGTGCTTGAAGCAATTGATTCAATAGTTGCTGACTTTTTCAGCATTTTTAGACGATCAGGAGACAAACTGTTAATCGCTTGCCACCTGCCCTTAAATTCTTCTATTTCACTAATTAGATTTAAAATGTCGTTAGTGATCTTAGCCTCGTAATTTATCATAAATTAATCTTGTTTAAAATTTCTTACATAAGGCTAATTCATTAAGAATTAAATATCCACAAAAATATCTAATTATATCTAATTAGTTTGCAAAGGATGCTTCTTACCTCAACAAGCACAAAAGTTCAAAATTTAAAGGACGACCCGAACAGGCTTTAAATCTTTGTAAATGCTGGCTTCATAAATTCGTCGAAAAGTTCATAAATTGCACCTTTTGTTCCACCATTCTTTTTTATTGAATCAGCGCATCTTTTTCCAAATCTTGCGCTCATTTACCAGCGTGCAAACTTCGCACTGCGCTTCGAAAAAATCTACACTAATTCAATAAAAAACATAATTATACAAACCCACTATATATAAAAAAATTGGTTTGACAGCAAGCAAACTAAGAGTTTGCGCAGATGCGACGAGCATTTACGAAGTAAAGCGGAGTCAATCCCACCCCATCCACCATTCTTTTTTGATATAAATATTTATCTTTTTCCAAATCTTCTTACTTGATTTTTATCCGAATAGCTTTATGTCCTATTTAGTCAATATTGAATAATATTCTTGATAATTAATGTGTTAAGTAATTAAAAAGAAAGAAGTAGGATTTTTTCAGATGGTTTAACTTTAAAATTTATGTAAAATGTCAAAAAATAATACAGAATCTAGATCAACAGACGGATCAGAAGCGATAACAGTTAATCCGCCTTTTCCAAACTTAAAAGAGTTAATAGGCACAGGACCAACTATTAATGATGCGGCAAAAATGATATATTCTTCATATGTTACAGATTTAGTTGCTCATGATGATGGGAGAAAAGTTCCAATAGTTGATGCAAGATCTCATTACCCAAGTTTTGATTATAAAATGATAAATGATTTTATAAATGGGCAAGATAGAAAATGGGATTTTATAAAATCTGCAGAAGTAGAGCATGGGGGATATTGCACCTTATTTAGAGATAAAGAAACAGAAAAATGTGTATTTTGTATTATAGGTCTGGAAGATTATCCTGTATCCCAAACAGTTAAGGACTTATTACCAGGAGCATGTGTTTTTTTGGGTAGAGAAAGTCTGCAAACTCCTTCTCTTATGAACAAATTTAAAGAGTGGCAGGCAGAACATAATATAGAGTATGTTATAGGGCAATCTCTAGGAACTGGACCTGCTACTTATATAGGTGCACTAACTGGACTTAAAACCTATTTAATAGAACCAGCAGGTACTTATGTTGACCCTATTTTTAAGTCTAAATTAAATAAAAATGCAGAAAATATGCCAAAATTAAGCTCTGCAGAGATTGAAAAAAATATAAAAGAAAATTTCATTAATCTTTTTGCATTTCCCAATATATGGAATTTATCTGGGAATTATGTTGGAGCAGCAGGAGGTAATAATTATTTTCTGACGCCAAGAGATGGTAAACGACCATCGGAAATAGCTATTTCTTGCGATTTCTTAAGGAATAACCAATTACATAGTCATGCTATGAACCGTGTAATGGGTGGTAGGGAAAACAATTCTTTTTCTATGGAACCAGGTAAATATGGTTTTGCTAATTGTGAAATAGGCGAAGATATTTCTTATGCGCCTTTGTTGCCACAAAAAAGTATTAAGGGTGCAATGGCCCAAGGATATGGAAATCCTAAGTCCTATGCATGGAATTCTTTCAAAGAAAAATTTGGTGAAAAAGCACCTGAACCAGCCTTATTTTGTGCTAGCTTGTTTTGTTGTATTCCTTGCAGCCCAAAGGAGGATCCTTTAAAACTCTATCATGTAGAAGCAAATGGCGAAGTAAACCTTCACAGAGAAACATCAGAAAAATATTTCGAAGCTATAAAATTACAAGAGGAGAATTTAAAATCACAGGGCATGGAAAGATAATTTAATTAAGTGATTTCATACCATTGAGTATTTGCAAAAATTAACAATAAGTAAGTTGTAAATTTTTGATAAAAATGGCTTTATATTGGAGAAAATTTTTATAAAATACTAAATATTATAGCTAAGCTTAATATGCAAAATGAGACCACAGAGAGAAAAAGATATAAACCCTTCGCCAATGATATTAGTGATGCAAAATTTGGCAAATATTTAATCCGCATTCTGGCCGCTGATAAAAAAATCTTTTTTGTGGCAATCACCTACGGTATCATTATTGGTTTACTGACTCTTTCGGCGCCAGTATCAGTACAGCTACTGATTAACTCACTATCTTTCACAGGAATTTTTGAACCCATCCTGGTGTTAGGTATCATCTTACTTATTCTAGTTTCACTTTATGGCTTGATGAATATCTTACAATTAGTAATTGCCGAGACTTTTCAAAGAAGATTCTTCTCACGTATGAGCGGCGAAATAGGCATGCTCCTACTCAACGCAGATCATCAAAGCTTTGAAAAAGCCAATCAAGTAGAATTAGTGAATCGCTTTTTAGAAACTACCACGATTCAAAAAACTATGACTATCTTACTTAGTAAAAGTTTCGTGATTCTCTTCCAGTCAATTGCAGGTTTATTGCTGATCGCTTTTTATCATCCCTTTTTCTTGATGTTCACTTTTTTGATTCCTTTATCCGTGATTTATATTTGGAAAAGCTTTGCTCCTAAAGCGGTGTTACATGCTTTTGGTGAAAGTAGAAAAAAATATGATCTGGTTAGTTTTTTAGAAGATGTAGCTAATAACCAAATAATCTTCAAATCACAACATGGTCGTGATTATGCCAAAGAAAAAATCAATTTACTGACCGGAAATTATCTAGAAGAAAGAGCTTTGCATTTTCGTAAGCTTTTCTCGCAAGTATCATTATTTTATATCTTATATGCTTTTGCTACTACATTATTATTGATCTTAGGTGGTTGGTTAGTTTTAAGAGGACAGCTCACTATTGGTCAATTAGTAGCTTCTGAATTAGTGATCTCTGCTATCTTATTCAATATTTCAAATTTGGGTCAGGATTTCGAAAATTTCTATCAAATTATCGCTTCTTCAGAAAAATTATCACAATTTCATAATATTCCAGCCGAGTCGCAAAAAGGTAAGCTTAAACTAGATAAATTTGAAGAAATGCGATTTGATAATGTGACCTGCCATTATTTGCGCAATGAATTCAAATTCAATTTTAAATTCTGTAACAATAAAAACTATCTGGTTTTAACGCATGGCTATTCTACCAAAAAAATTATCATTGAAACCATGCTCGGTTTCATGCCGATAATTTCAGGAGAATTTAGCATCAATAAAACTGATATCAAAAAATATGATAAATATCAGTTGCGTTCACATATTGCAGTAATAGATAATAGCCCATTACTTGAAGGTACTTTGCGTGAATATCTTACTTTCAATAATCCTAATATTTCTGATAATTATATCCTGAAAATTCTTGAGGATTTTGAGCTAACCGATTTGATTCTTGCTTCACAAAAAGGTTTAGATTTAATGGTGATACCTTCTGGCTGGCCTTTTTCTGGAGGTGAAAAAATCATCTTAAAAATTGTTAGAGCATTAATTCAAAAACCGCAAATTATAATTGCTACAGAAGCGCTAGATATGCTAGCTCCTGAAACTAGAGTAAAAGCTCTGGAATATTTAACCTCACAAGAGCAAGCAAGTTTCATTTATTTTGCTAATCGTGATGATGATAAAAAAGCTTTTGATGAAACATTATTTATCGATAAAACTTCAAGCCGTAAAAAATAGGATAGCTAATGTCAAAAATTAAAATTGCCAAACAAGATTTAAAAGCTTTTACGCATTTAAATGATATTAAAATTCCTAGTCCGATCAAAATTTTTGCTAAAATTATTGTAGCAGCGATTATATTGTTTACTCTACTTTTAACTATCACACCTTGGCAACAAACTTCGCGTGGCTTTGGACAAGTTATTGCTGTAGATCCTAATCAAAGAGTACAAGAAATTAATAGCCCAATCAGCGGTAGAGTCAAAAAAATCTATGTACAAGATGGCTCTAAAGTTAAGAAAAATGATATTATTGCAGAGATTATTGATAATGATCCACAAATTCTTGAGCGGATGCGAATTCAAAGAGATGCTGCACAAAGAAAATTAGCAGTAAAAGAAACTGCTGCTCAAACTGCAAAATTAAATTATGATCGCCAAATGGGTCTTTTTGAAAAAGGCTTAGGTTCACGTAAAGATTTTGAGCAAGCAAAAATCGAATATAAAAAATTACTAGCCGAACAAGAAACTGCTGCTTCAGAATTTGCTGCTAGTGAGACAGAATTATCTAGGCAAGAAAATCAAAGAATTTATGCTCCGCGTGATGGTACCATCTTAAGAATCTTACCTAATAATAATGCCACTATTGTAAAAACTGGTGATGTAATTGCTACTTTTGCACCTGAGCTTAATGATTTATTGGTAGAATTATATGTAAGTAGTAATGATATTCCACTTATATATAAAGGCCGTAAAGTAAGGCTACAATTTGAAGGTTGGCCAGTAGTACAATTTAGTGGTTGGCCCTCACTTTCTATTGGAACTTTTGGTGGCATGGTTACTGGGGTTGATCCTTCCATTTCTGATAATGGCAAATTTCGCGTGATCATTAAAAAAGCTGAAGGTGAAAATTGGCCAGATCAAAGATTTTTAAGACATGGTACTAAAACCTATGGTTGGGTTTTGTTAAATGAAGTACGTTTAGGTTATGAAATTTGGCGACAAATTAATAGCTTTCCTCCTGAATTTGATCAACAAATTGTTGTAAAAGAATAATGTTGCGCTTCTTACTCATCAGCTTTTTACTTACAGCAAATTCTGCTGCTGCTCGACCACTTAGTATCACAGATATTACTAAATCTGTTACTGAACATTATCCAGTGATCTTAGCTAATTATAATGAAATTGAAGCAGCTAGAGCTAACCTAACTACTGCCCAATCTTTCCAAGATGTTACGTTTCGCCAAAGCTATAAAGATATGGTTAGAGGTTTTTATGATGGTCGGATTTATGATGCGGTACTCGAAAAAGAATTAGGAGTATTTGGTGCTAAAATCTATGGTGGTTACAGAAAATCCGCACGAGATTTTGCTGATTATGATGGCGAAATTGACACAAATACTGGAGGTGAAGTACGTTCAGGAATCAAATTATCTTTATTACAAGATCGCGACATTGACCAAAATCGTTTAGAGGTAATTTTAAGTAATATTGATATTTCTGAATCACGCATCGAGTTAGAAAAGCTTAAAATGCAGATTCTAAATGATGCAACTAAAGCTTATTGGAGTTGGGTTGCTTCTGGAGCTATCTTAAAAATTTATGAGAATCTTTATAATCTTTCTATCACGCGACAAGAACAATTAGAAGTACGTGCGAATAAAGGAGATATTGCTGATATTATTGTAGTTGAAAATCGTAAGAATCTATTAAAACGTAAAAGTCTTTTAACTAGGGTAAGACAAGAATTTGAACTTAGTTCGGTTTATTTGGCATTATTTTATCGCGATCTTCAGGGTGAGATGCAACAAATTTCTACCAAGCATTTACCTGATGCCCAGTTTAATATGCCTCAAATTCCTGATCAAGAAACCTACCTAAAAAATAAAGAACAAGCATTAATTTTGCGACCTGAAGTAAAATTACTCGAAGCAGATATTAATAAAAAATCTTATGAATTAAAATATGCTAAGAATTTAATTCAGCCAAAATTGGATCTGGAAGTAGGTGTCTCAAAAGATCTTGGTGAAGGACCAAGATCAATTTCTGAATCTAATAATTTTATTAATTTAGATTTTTCTATTCCTTTACAGCAAAGAGAGGCTAAAGGTAAAATCACTGCAGCTAAATCTGAATTAAGCGCAAGAAATTACCAAAAGGATTTATTACAAAATCAGATCCAGATCGAAATTGAGCAGCTAATGACTAGAATTGAAGCTATTTCAGAAATTTATAATTTAGTCGTTGAAGAAGTAAGCTTAGCTGAAATTTTACAAGTGGCTGAAGTAGAAAAATTTAAAAATGGTGCTAGTAATTTTTTCTTAGTAAATGTCCGCGAGCAAGAGCTTGCTGAACTACAAGCAGCTAATATTGAAATCTTCAAAGATCTTAATGGCGCTTTAGCTGATTATCAATTAGCCATTTTCGACACTGACATAATGCGTTAGTCGCTCTAAA
>CAXDRM010000066.1:0-8000 GCA_963991775.1 uncultured Rickettsiales bacterium
ACTCATTATTCAGGAGGATTGGATAGGCTTGTTCAATATCAAAACATAGCAGTTCTAGATGAGGGTACTTACAAGCAATATAATGCATTATGCGGGGCACACAAAGGATATACACAAAATAACAATAATATTTTACTTTTAAAAGTAGAAAGAAATAATGAAAACGAAATTATTTCTTTTGAAGAAGAGAGAATAACTCAAAAAAAATATGAGAAACTAACTGAACCACAAGTTGGCACAAAAAGAAAGTGGACTGAAGAAGTAGGAGCACCTAGTGATAATGCTGAAAAACGTGCTAGAGGCGCAGAAGATTTCAGTTGGGCTCGTTAGAGCCGCTGTTTTACCTGTAAAATAAAATCTTCAGTATTTAAATAAGTAGAACTCTCAGTAAGCAAGGCTAGATCTTTAGTCATCTGGCCTGCTGCGATGGTAGCAATTACTGCCTCTTCTAGTTTTGTGCAAAATTCAGCAAGTTCTTGATTGGCATCCAATTTGGCACGATGTGCTAACCCCCTACTCCAAGCAAAAATTGAAGCTGTAGGATTAGTTGAAGTTTTATGACCTTTTTGATGTTCACGAAAATGTCTGGTAACTGTACCATGCGCTGCTTCAGCTTCTAGGGTTTTACCATCTGGTGTAACTAATACAGAAGTCATCAAACCCAGTGAACCAAAACCTTGTGCTAGGCTATCTGATTGCACATCACCATCATAATTTTTGCAAGCCCACACAAAACCTCCGCTAGATTTTAAAGCATAAGCAACCATATCATCAATTAAGCGATGCTCATAATAAATATGTTCAGCCTCAAATTTTGCTTTAAATTCTTGCTCATAAATATGTGCAAAAATTTCAACAAATTCTTTATCGTAAATTTTAAGAATTGTATCTTTGGTAGATAAAAATAAGGGCCATTTTTTGCTTAATGCTTGATTAAAACAGCTACGCGCAAAATCTGTAATTGATTTAGAGCTATTATACATAGCAAGTGCAATACCGTCACTTTCTGGATAATCATAAATTTCCGTCTCTGTTTCCGTGCCATCTGCTGCTACAGTTTTAAGATATAATTTGCTGCCCTGCTTAATTTTTAAATCGGTAGCACGATATTGATCACCAAAAGCATGCCTACCAATGCAGATTGGTTTTTGCCAAGTTGATACAATGCGTGGAATATTATCAATAATTATTGGTTCACGAAATACGGTGCCTCCAAGAATATTTCTAATAGTACCATTTGGTGATTTATAGATTTTTTTTAGGTTAAATTCTGTTTGTCTTGCAGGTGTAGCAGTAATGGTAGCACATTTAATAGCAACACCATGTTTTTTGGTAGCTTCTGCTGCATCTATAGTTATTTGATCATCTGTTTCATCACGCTTAGTAATACTTAAATCATAATACTCGATAGGTAGATCTAGATAAGGTAAAATTAACTGTTCTTTAATCATGGTCCACATCACGCGAGCCATCTCATCACCATCAATTTCTACTATGGGATTTGCTACTTTAATTTTTGTCATCTCATCCGCTTTGTTAATTATTTAATATAATCTTAGCAAGGCAAAGCAGATTTTGTAAGTGAAAAGAATTTCATCATAGATCTAATCGCAAATGGTAACGTGCTGTTTTTAACTGACCAGTTTTGCTCAGAACATTTTGGGCAACCAAATCAGTTAAATCTCTAGTTGCTGTTGCTCTTGTAGTTTTAGTGATCGCCAAATAATTTGCAGCACTTAAACCACCTTTAAAACCTTCAGGACCAGCTTTAAACAGACGCTGTAGCATTTTTTCCTGACGGGGATTTAACTGCCCAGATAATTTTCTATAGAGTTTGGTTTTAGCAATCAAAAATTTTATTAAATTTTCAGTGTAATTTTGGGCAGAAATTACTAGCTGGGCAAAATAATTTAACCATTCGGTAATTTGATTAGTTTTATTACAACTTTCTAAAGCTCGATAATAGGTTTTTTTATCCTGCTCAATAAGCAAGGATAAAGAAGAAAGCAAAGGTTGTCCTAATGATTGTGATAATGATTTTATTACCAGAGCACGAGCAATTCTACCATTACCATCTGCAAAAGGATGAATTGTAATAAAATATTGGTGCACAATCGCTGCTCGAGTAAGGGCTGGTAAAGAATGAGAACTATTAAACCAATTAATAAAATTTTTCATTTCCTGTTTGACGATATTAGCTGGAGGAGCCTCAAAGTGAATTTTTGGTTTATCTAATCTACCTGAAATAATTTGCATAGCTTCTTGATCAGTGCGATAGCAACCAATTTCATTTAGATCTGCTCTATCTTGTAATAAATAGCTATGCCAATCATGCAACATTTCCTCTGTTAAAGAATCGGGATAATTTTGGTAAAGTAAACTCATCATCTTAGCTATACCTTGCTCTTTAGGAGAAACTTTGCGCGAATCAGTAGCCAAACCAAAATTACGCATTAAAGAAATTTGCAAACTATCACGATTAAGTAACTCTCCTTCAATCTCTGATGTTTTATATGCTTCTTTTGAAATTAGTTCGATTTTAAGCTGTTCATAATCTGTATCATTTAAATGGCTATATGCACCAAATAACACGCCAGATTTATATAAAAAATCTTTTTCTAACTGTTTTACAACAGTTTTATCATAGGTAAAATTAGGCCAATTAGCTAATTGCCAATTCCAAGTCATGAGTTATAAATATTAATCTTATAACTCATATAATGGCATATTATGAGTTATAAATCCAGAATTATTAGGGAAAATTAATAAAGAATAAAATGATGCTATTCATAATTTTACTCGTCCTTTTTTTAATTTATTTAAGTTGCAAAACCATAAATAAAGATGGAATTTGGGATTAGTGAGCTACTCTGTAGCATATTTCACAATTACAATTCCAGATCCACCAGAACCCCCAACTGAGTTTACATGACATTCACTACCACCGCCACCTCCACCGGTATTTGCAGTAGCATCGTAACCATCACTTGCATCTGGCCCACCACCATTACCACCGCCACCTTGACCTCCTAAAGAATCAGCAGTTGTTGCTAAATTGGAAGCAGAGCCACCACCACCGCCGCAGCCATATTCAACTGCAGTGCCAGTAATTGATAATTCTATACCTGCTCCACCGTCACCTGCACTTTCATTCTGAGGTACATCTCCGCTACCTGAACCATTACCCCCTACTTCAGTGGCACCACCACCGCCACCTCCGCCACTCCAATTACCAACGGTAATACCACCTGCATTACCATATAAATTTGTAGCACCTGTTCCTTGTGTAGCTGAACCATTATTTGTAGAATCTCGACCTGCACCACCGCCAGACCCTCCTGATAAACTTGTACCATTTTTAGTTCCACCACCTCCGCCACCATAGGCAGTAATAGAAGAAAAAACCGAATCTTCTCCGCTAGAACCTGGATTATTACTACCATTTGTAGCAGCAGCTCCACCGGCGCCTACTGTTATTGAATATGTGTTATTAGTTAAAGAAAATGATGGCTCATGGGCAACACCACCACCACCACCTCCTCCTCCATTTTCACCACCACCTCCGCCACCTGCAACAACTAAAATTTCAGCAGTAAGATTTTCGGTGCAAGTTAATTGGTGAGTACCTGTAGTAGTAAAAATATGAATTGCATAGCCAGTAACAGATAAAATATCTAAGGTACCGGTTTCGCTAGAGCATAACTCTGTAGAACCACCATCATTGCCTCCTAATACAGCATTTAAGTTACCTTCCCAATCATTATCGGATTGATTAAGGTTTACCAGATTATCAGTTTTACTAATTAATTTTTTGCTAATTTGAAATGCGCCATAAACTAAAGCTAAAACAATAATAACTATTGAGAGCTCAAGAATTGTAAAAGCTTTTTTCATGAATTTAATCAACCTATTTCTTATAGAGATATATTATGAATTTTTGTTTAAAAACTAAAATCTAAGCAGATTTTTTGATGAATTTTTCTATCTCGGTAAAAAGTTCGGGCTATGATATATTGGCTTTTTGTTTGGCAAGCTTTAGATCTTCATGCTCAAAAGAACCTGCCATATAGTTAATTTCTTGTTTACTTATACCTAATTTTTTAGCTACTTCACGCCATTTCAGTACAGCAGTTAAAACTTGTTTTACAATTTTATGAGCATCTGCTTTTTGTATGCGAAATTCTTCTAATACTTCAAATGCTGTTACAAGTGAAGCGGTTGGATCATCATAATTGATTGAGGTAGCCAAAATACGCTGGTTTTCTACAATAGCTGTAGGATTAAGATCATAGGCAGGAGACAAGCGCCAACCTGCCCTACCTTCATATAAAAAGCCATGATTTCTTAAATGATCATCTGTGTTAGAAATTAATATGGTGAAGATAATACGTCGCCATAATTCAACCAAATCTTGCTGAGGCGCTGCGCTATATTGTTGTATAGCATAAGCAATCTCTAAATAGCTTCTTGGCTCATTATCCTTTGCACCTAACATAGACATTGCTGATAAGAATGGGATACGTTTTTTAGCATCACGATCGAAACGCTGCAATAATAATACTTGTTGATTCAATATATTTTCAATATGCCATTTGGCAGTATTAAGGCCTGCATCTTTTGCCAAAGTTAACGCTAATGCCTCCCATTTAATTTGATTAATTTCGTCATCTGGCCTTGCAAATTTTGCAATTGTTAACGAACCGTCACGGTCAAGAATAGTAGCTTTAGGTCTAGCTCCACCAAGAGAAGAACCTGGTGCTAATAATAATTTTAAAGCTGCTTCATTATCTTTATCACTTAAATAATTATTAGTAGCTGCAAGTAGATCTGTTAATTTGATAAAAGGTGGAATATTTTGCTCATTAGGATCTGCTAGATAATCTCCGTCTTTATTATAAGAAAAACGCAAAGCTCCTTGTCTTGCAACATCATTAACACCAAGTAGATAGTCTAATTCTGATAAGGTTTTAGGAACTTCTTGTAGCTTTCTTGCACGCAATGCTTCTGCCCTACGCATCAAAACTCTACCCCAACGATCTGGTGCCGAATCACCAAAAGAGCCAAATAATATCTTACCCGAATCACTGTGAAACGTACCTTCTGTCAAAGATAATGCAGGTTCCAAAGCAAATCTTTCAGGATTAGCTAGCCAGCTTTGATCATAAGTAAAAGAAGTGCTGTGTCTAGACGCACGCCTATGATACCATAATTTTCCAACTAAATGATTAATACCATTTAGCTCTATAGTTACAAAAATCTGGCTATCACTCATCTTCTGCCTCAGATTGTTTTTTAGGAATACGAATCCTTTTAGGTAGATGTTCCTCTTGTAACTCTTGACCAAGAAGATCCTTGGTAATATCCAACAAATTTTCTAATTTATCAGTAAGGCCCAAAACAAAAATAACAGCTGCATAAGCACCCATTGCTACTGAAGGGTCACCCTTCTCTATTTTTGCAAGAGTAACCCGGGAGAAACCTGCACGTTCAGCCATAAGCGCCATAGAAATATGACGTCTTCTGCGCGCACTATTTAAATCTTTACCTAATTTATATAAGGATTTTTTAACTGGTATGGGTAAGTTATATTTACGCTGCATAGTTTAATGTTCTTTACTATTATCTTTTTATTGTATAAAGTAAATAATAACATACATTAAATCTAATGTAAATCTAAGTAGATTTTTTAATGAATTTTTCTATCTCGGCGAAAAGTTCGGGCTGGTGCTCACGGATGATCACATGATTATCAAAATCAGGGGTAATCAGTTTTTTGCGTTTAGCAGCAATTTTATTATGAATTATAGTGCCACTTTTCGGACTAACTACTGGATCATTTGTTGCTTGGATGATTAAAGTTGGCACTTTAACTTTACCAAGGTGAGCATTACATTCATCCATTAAATCTGACAATTCTTTAACACCTTTTAGATAATTTTTAGCATAATTTATTTTAGGATTTTCAGGAGTATCAATGATAAATTCTTTTTTACCTTTTTCAGCTTTAAACTTAGTAAGTAACTCATTCCAAAAATGTACAGTTGGTACTAAATTAACCCTAATATCACGCAATTTTATGGCAGAATTAATCGATATTACGCCAGCAATTTTATGTTTGGTACGCGCAGCAGTTAGCAAAGCCAATAAACCCCCAGTAGAAAAACCTGCTAAAAAAACCTTATCACATCTAAGTCTTAAAGCAGCAAAACCTTTGAAAAAACTATCATACCAATCTTGCCACTTTGTATATTTTAAATTAATTGGCGCAGTACCATGGCCTTTAAGCCTAACTGCATAAACATTAAATCCTGCCTGATGCAAATATTCTGCTAATATTCTAACTTCTTCTGGAGCAGCCTTATAACCATGCGCTAAGACTATTCCTATGTTGGATTTTTTATTTTCTAGAAAAAATGGCTGACCCTGCTCACGCGTTTTGGATTCTTTTGCATCAAAATATTTTTGATAATCATCAGCATGCTCTTTTTGATCACTACGCAAGATTGTAGCAAAAACATTTTTTTGTAACTCTTGAGCAGAAAGACGAGCATTCATTTTAAAGATTTTAGTCAACTCAGGAAATTTAAGCAGCTGATTAACAAAAATCTGCAAGGTATTTTCAACGCGAACTTGATGGAACGCTGTATATTCACTAAATTTAGCATGGTTTAATTTAAAACCATTTTGCTCTTTGCTTAAGATATCTTGCTGCAAAGCAAGCTTTAATGATGCTTCATAATCATTAAATTGACTGGTTCTAAAAATATTAATCAATTTGTTATTAATTTGTGGGTGTAAACGAAAATTTACTAATTTTCTGATCTCGCGAGCATTAAAATAAATAAGCTGCTTAAGATGCTCTTCTGAAATATTTCGTTGCTGAATATAATAACAGCTTGCTGCAAAAATATGATCCATATTAAGCTGCAAGTTATTATAAATATCTCGCATGAATCTATTAGTAAGACGGTAACGAAAATAATTAATTACCAAACTATTTTTAGTCTCCTCAGACACAAAAGGTAATTTATGAATTAAGCGTCTTTTATTTTTAAGATATTCATAAACATTAATGGCTGGATTGAACTTAACAATCACTTCAGAATTAGTGACAAGATTACCTTCTATTTCTAGCTCTTCTCTGATTCTGGCAGGTAATGCTTTGATAAATTTTTGTGTAACATTGTAAATAGAATTTTCTCCTGGTCGCACCGGATGATAATCAATTGTTACCGGAACAATATGCAAATTTTGTGGCGAAATTATATCATCTCCAATAAAATATTCATCGCGAAATTTTTCGATTAATGCTGCTTTATCAGTATCTGCTGCTTGCAAATATTGTTTTTTAAGTAGCTCGGCTTGTATAGCCAAAGTAGCAGAACCAGTTTTAACCCGATAACGCTTCAAAGGCTCTTTATGGATAATATAATTTGAATTGTGAGTAACATGGTGGTTTTTTACCATGATGCCTTCTGGATAAATCAACCAATCACGGCGACCAGTCATTAAATCACCCAAAATAATTTTATTACGTTTAGGATCATCCGTAGAAAGAGTACCCATTGATTTGAGATATTTACCCAAAGCTCCTACAAAAATTGTATCATCAGCTAGAGATCTAACTTTACGTTTAGTGGTTTTGTAAAGTAGATGGGGTACAATGAAAGTTTCAGCACGCGTAAAATGATTAGCAACAAATAATACTGGGGTGTCTGGAATATTTTCAATACCACTCACATGCAGATTTGTCGTAAAAATCTTTTCAAGCAATTTCATGATAAAAGATGTCGATTTGAAAATAAAAGACATGAATATTTTTTACAAATTATAAGCATTTAGTTCTAAGGTAAGGCTATTCTAAGGAGGTTTTTTACTAAAAGAAAGTATAAAGGCTGAATTAAAGATTCTTGATTTTCTGAGGCTTACGGAGTACAATTCCGTAAAATACATGTATTTTGCGGAGTATGACTCCGTGAAACTAAACTATTTTACGGAGT
>CAXDRM010000067.1:0-7881 GCA_963991775.1 uncultured Rickettsiales bacterium
ACAAAAGCAGCAAATAAAGGATGAGCCTTAAAAGGACGAGTCTTAAACTCAGGATGAAACTGCACAGCAATAAAAAATCTATGTTCAGCTAGCTCTATAATTTCTGGCAAATTATTAGCTGGAGACACACCGGAAAAAACTAAACCTGCGGCTTCTAACTTAGCTTTATAATTAATATTTACCTCATAGCGATGACGATGTCTTTCAGAAATCTCATCAGCATCTGCATAAATTTCTGCAGCTTTACTACCTTTAATTAACCTGCAAGGATAAGCACCTAAACGCATTGTGCCCCCTAAATCTGATTCTTCAGAACGGTTGATAATTTTATTATCTTGCGCCCATTCAGTCATTAAACCTATAAGCGGTTCTGTAGTTTGCAACTCAGAAAATTCTGAAGAATAAGCCTCTGTTAAACCAAGCACATTTTTAGCAAATTCAAGCACAGCCATTTGCATGCCTAAACAAATACCTAAAAATGGAATATTATTTTCACGCGCATATTTTATAGCAGCAATCTTACCTTCTATACCATCTTGACCAAAACCACCTGGCACTAAAATTGCTGCGGAATCTTTAAGCTGCTCTTTAATATTTTGTGGCTCACGTGCATTAACCCAATTAATCTCAATCTTTACACCATGCGCAAAACCAGCATGATCAAGTGCCTCTGTTAAAGATTTATATGATTCTTTTAAGTTAGTATATTTACCAATAATAGCAATTTTGACCGAAGCAGAAAGATTTTTAATTTGCTCTTCTAAATTCTGCCAAATAGCAAGATTAGCCTTAGGATAATCACTAATAGCAAAATGCTCTAAAACCCTACGATCAATATATTGTCTACGCAATTCAAGCGGCGCAAAATAAATTGATTTTACATCTATAGCTTCAATCACATTTGTCTCAGCTACATTACAAAATAAAGCGATTTTTTTGCGATCATCGCTACTAATACTATGCTCAGTACGGCAAACTAATAAATCTGGTTGAATACCTATTGAACGTAACTCTTTAACAGAATGTTGGGTTGGCTTAGTTTTAAGCTCTTTAGCAGCACTCACATAAGGCACTAAAGTAACATGAATAAATAATGATTTAGCAATAGCTACCTCATTACGTACTTGCCTAATTGCTTCAAAAAACGGTAAGCCCTCTATATCACCTACTGTACCACCAATCTCATAAATAATAAAATCTTCATCAGTAATATCACTATAGATAAATTCTTTTATTAAATCAGTAACATGGGGAATAACCTGTACAGTACCACCCAGATAATCTCCTTTACGCTCTTTACGTAATAATTCTGAATAGATTTTACCCGAAGTAACATTATCAGCTTTTTTTGCAGCAGAATCTGTAAATCTTTCATAATGACCTAAATCAAGATCAGTCTCTGCTCCATCATCTGTAACAAAAACCTCACCGTGCTGAATAGGACTCATCGTACCAGGATCAACATTTAGATATGGATCTAACTTTCTGATTCTGACTTTGTAATTATGTGATTTTAAAAGAGCGGCTAGCGATGCAGCGCAGATACCTTTCCCTAATGAGGAAACTACTCCTCCTGTAATAAAAATAAATTTAGTCTTACTCGGCAAGTGGGACTGTGGCATTAGATTCGCTGTTATTTTCTAGAATATCATCAACTATAGAATTTTTTGCTTCAGATAATTTATTCGCAACTATACCAATAAATAAAGTATTAAGCATGAAAAGCACGGCCAAAATCATGGTACTGCGCGAGAGTAAATTAGCTGTAGCACGCGCACTCATAAAATTACCTCCGCCGCTATAAGTTGATACTAAACCATCACCACCTGTACTAGGTTGCAACAATACTAGCACCACAATTAAAATTGCTAAAATTATATGTATAATAAGTAATATGCTTTGTAACGCTTCCATCGTTTAAAAACTGATTTATTTCAAAGTGCTATCTTTTACCCTAAAGATTTCATTATTGCAAAGAAATCCTGCGCTTTAAGACTAGCTGAACCTACTAAATATCCAGAAAGATCAACTAAAGCGCTAAATTCCTTACAATTTCCTGCATTTACCGAACCACCATAAAGCAATGGAACCTGGTCAATATCTAGTTCTGGCGCCAATTCTCTTAAGGCAATTTTCAACTGAGCAAATACCTCAGCTACATCTGCTACAGCTGGAACCTTACCAGTACCTATAGCCCAAATTGGCTCATAAGCTACAATAAAATTTTGTTGCAAACAATCTAATGCTAAAGATGCTTTAAGCTGCTCTTTTAAAAACCCTAAAAAATCTTCATGTTCACGCTGTGCTAAACTTTCACCTATACAAATTATGGGAGTTAAACCATTTCTAATAGCTGCTTGATGCTTTTTAGCAATTAATTGATCAGTCTCAGCATAGGCAGCTCTACGCTCTGAATGGCCAATAATCACATATTCAGCAGCAAAATCTTTGATTAAACTTGCACTTAAATCACCAGTAAAAGCACCTTTATCTTCTGCGTGACAATCTTGGGCACCTAAATAAAAATTAGGCTGAGCTAATTGAGTTTTAACTGTAGAGAGTAACGGACCAGGCACACAAAAAACTGTATCAATTTGCTGATAATCAGCTAGTTGAAACTGCTCAAATTCAGCAAAGAAATTTGCCGCAAAATTTTGATCACCATTCATCTTCCAATTAGCTGCGAGAATTTTTTTTACCATAGTTTATTATGACCCTTGCTATTACCTGATATTGAAGCTAAAAATAAACTGTCTTTAGATCAATCATCTCAAAGACAAATTTACATAACAGCAATTACAAAAAAAAATCACAAAATGCTAGATAAAATTAGACATTTTTCTCAAGGCTTTGTTACTAAAATCATTATTAGCCTAATCATCTTAAGTTTTTTATTTATAGGTGTTGGTGATTTTTTTCAAAGTCGCTTAGGCAGACATGTTGCTAAAATCGGCGATCAAAAAATCTCAGAATTTCAACTAAGCAATAAAATTGAGCAATTACAACGTAATCCTAATTACCAAAATATGGATGCTGAGACTTTGCGTTTGGTGGCCCTCAGAAATATCGTTAATGAAACTATCCTCGAATTAGAAGCAGAAAATCTAGGCATCATCATTAGTAATGATACTGCTTTTGATGTATTGCTAAATATTCCTGATTTTCAAAATGAGTTAGGCGAATTTGATCAAACTCGTTTCAAAAATTTTTTATTAAATCAAAATCTTAGCGAACAAGATATTTTTAATAATCTGCAAAAATCAGTAGCACGTGATTTAGTACAAAATACTGTTAATCTCAGCTCTTTTACTTTCCCAGAATATTTTGCTGCTCAATTAACTGATCTTTTCCAAGTCAGAGATATCACCCTACTTAAATATCAATTGCCAAAAAATTATAATTATATTGCTAATCCACAAGAATCTGAATTAGTAGATTTTTATGAGCAAAATAAAGCAGATTATTTTATCCCTGAAAAAAGAATCACCAAAATTATCGATTTCACCTGTAAAGGCTATAGCAATAAAATAAATAATAATTTTAGCCAAAGCGAGTTACGCTCTTATTATGATGCACATCTTAATGAGTTTTCGACGCCTGAAGAACGCGAGATCTTACAAATCTTAGTAAAAGATGAGGCAGCTAGCCAAACAGCTTACCAAAAGCTAGAAGCTGGAGCAGATTTTGAACAGCTCGCTACTGATTTAGATATTAACCAAGCTGATCTTAATTTAGGTAAACAGCAAAAAGAAAATATCTTTGCTGATTTTGCTAAAGTAATTTTTACTTTAGATGAGCAAGAATATAGCAAACCTGTACAAGGACCTTTTGGCTGGCATATTTTTAAAGTAGAAAAAATCTATCCAAGCAAGGCGCAAAATTTTGCAGCGGTAAAAACACAAATCAAAAACTTGCTCACTAAAGAACAAGCTTGTAGCAAAGCTCGCAAAGATTTTGATCAGGCCGAATTATCTATCGACCAAATCAGAGATATTGCCGAATTAAATAATAGCTATAATGCTCCTAATTTAACTATTGAAGTTACTGCAGATAGTGATTTAAGCAACATACTTCCTGCGGCCCAAGCGCAAGAGCTTAAAGAAGAAATCTTAAGTACTAACAAGCAAAATTTTATCATTAGTAAATTTTTTGATAGTGAAAATGCGGTTATTTATCAAATTGATAATATTGTGGCAGCACGTCATTACACTATTGATGAAATAAAAGGAAAGATCAGTGATAGCTGGAAAGCAGCACAACATAAAGATAAACATTCCGAAACTTTCACAAAAATTCATAATCTGCTTGCAGATTCTACTAACCAAAGAAAAACCATTAAACAATTTGTGAATAAATATAATAATCTAACTGTCAAAAAAATTGATTTAGATCGTAATAATCTTGAATATCCACGTGAATTTATCACTGACATTTTTCAGCTCAAAGAATCTGGACAAATTAGCAAAATCTTTTTTGCCGCAGATGAGCAGTTTTTTTACAGCGCTATTTTTAATGATAAAAGAAATAATAATCCTGGCTTTGCTGAACAAGAAATAGTCAAAGATCAGCTACGCGGTTTTTATACACAATATCTAAATCAAGAGCTTTATGTTAATTATTTAGATTATCTGCTTAAGCAAAATCAGGTTGAAATTAGAAGTCAAAATGCAGCTGAATAATCTTCAAGAATTTTGCCAATATTATCAGCAAGGTAAAAATTTCATTATTACTAGAGAGCTGAATGCTGATCTAGAAACTCCTGTAGCACTTTATAAAAAACTCGTAAAATTATCACCCTATTCTCTACTATTTGAATCAGCAGAAAAAGATAAACATAAGGGCCGCTATTCTGCTATTGCCTTAAAACCAGATTTAATTTGGGAGTGCAAAGATTTTACAGTTACGATAAAAAATCAAACTAAGCAGCTTAGCCAAGCTAAACTTGCTGCTCCTGAAATTAAAAAATCTCTTGAAGATTTTATTAGCAAAGCCAAGCTTAATGAAGACGAAAAATTACCCGCAATTGCTAGCGGTATTTTTGGTTATATGTCTTATGATATGGTCAAATATTTTGACGATATTAACTTACCTGAACATGATGAGATAGATATTGCCGATGCGATTTTTATCCGCCCTACTATTCTTTTAGTTTGCGATAATTTAACTGACTCTCTAACTATTTGTTTACCAATTTGGTATGATAAACAAAATGAGGCAGCCGATATCTTTCAGCAAAAGCAAACAGAATTAGCTGAGATTTGCACCTTACTAAGCAAAGCTGCTAGCTGCTCTAAAGCTGATACAGACGCAGCTGATGTTGAATTTAGCAGCAACTATACTGAAGCAGAATTTTGTCAAAAAGTTGAATTAGCTAAACAATATATTAAAGCAGGTGATGTGTTTCAGGTTTTACCTTCACGACGCTTTAAAGCTAAATTTGCTACAGAAGGTCTAGCACTTTATCGAGCTTTGCGTAAGCTTAACCCTTCACCATTTTTATTTTACCTACATTTTAAAGATTTTGAAATTATTGGCTCTAGCCCTGAAATTATGGTACGTGTTGCTCAAGATGAAGTAACTATCCGCCCTTTAGCGGGCACACGCAAAAGAGGCTTAAATGAAGCAGAAGATCAAGCATTGGCTGAAGATTTATTAGCAGATCAAAAAGAAGTAGCTGAACATTTAATGCTGATTGATTTAGGTCGCAATGATGTAGGTCGTGTTTCAGCAGAAAATTCTGTTAAAGTGACCAAATATATGGAGATCGAATATTACTCGCATGTGATGCATATTAGCTCTACTGTTACTGGTCAATTAGCTGCAGATAAATCATGTTTAGATAGTTTAATTGCTGGCTTCCCAGCAGGCACAGTATCTGGCGCACCTAAAATTAGAGCTATGGAAATTATCAGTGAACTTGAAACAGTAAGACGTAGTTTTTATTCTGGCTGTGTAGGCTATTTTTCTTTGCATCAAAAACATATGGATATGGCTATAATGCTGCGTACCTCTTTAATTAAGGATGGTTATCTTTATGGTCAATCAGGTGCAGGTATCGTACATGATTCTGTGCCGCAAAGCGAATTTGAAGAAACTGAAAATAAATTTCGTATTATCAGAAAAGCAGCTGAGCTTGCAAAACAATTTTCATGAAATTTCTCTTAATAATTTTTCTATTGTTAAAAACCTTACCTAGTCTTGCCTATTCCGAGGTAGTAATGACTGAGCAAGGAGAGATCTTACATAGCTATAATGCTGAAACCAGAATATTTCCTGCTTCATTGCGCAAATTAATGACTATTTATTTTACCTTTGAAGCTTTGCAAGAAGGACGCTTAGCATTTAAACAAAAACTATTTACTACTAAAAGAGCTGCTAGCCAAAGTAGAATTAATCTAGGTTTAAAATATGGCGATTTAATTGCAGTAGAAAAAGCTCTTGATGGGGTAATTCAAAAATATGCTAATGATGCTACTATAGTTTTAGAAGAATTTTTTGCTCCTAACCGTTGGATTTACACCGAAATGCTTAACCAAAGAGCTTTGCAGCTAGGACTTTATAATACAAATTTTGGTGATAATTATAGTGGTAATTTTGGTAATCGTGGTGGCAAATATACTACTTTGATTGATATGGCTAAATTTGCTTTTATTATTAAGAATGATTTCCCAATATTTTTTGATTTATTTGCCAAGACCGAGTTTAAATTTAATGGTACCAAATTTTTCTCTCGTAATAACATCCTAAAAAAGACAGCTTTTGCCACAGGATTAAAAGATGGCTATAGTAAAGAATCTGGCTATTATATGATTACTACTGCTCATTATAATGATAAATATTTAGCCATTGGTATTGCTGGTGCAGATCGTCCTGGTCGAGCTGAAGCGCAGATGATCAAATTAATTGAAAGATTTTTACGTAATGCTCCTAATGATATTACAGAATATGCTGAGGAGATGTCTAAAAAACCTTTTCCTTGGATTAAAAAATGAAGTTTGTAGATATAGCAAGAATTTGGCTAGCTAGCGGTAAAGGTGGTAATGGCTGTTTAAGCTTTAGAAGAGAAGCCCATGTAGCTTATGGCGGACCAGATGGTGGTAATGGTGGTAATGGTGGTAGCATAATTTTTAAAGCTACTAAAAATCATAATACTTTAGTTGATTACCGTTATAAAAAACATTTCAAAGCAAAGAATGGCGAGATGGGTAAAGGCCGTGATCGTAATGGTAAAAATGCCGATAATCTAATTTTGAATGTACCGGTTGGTACGCAGATTTTAACCTTATCAGAAAATGTCATTGCTGATTTAGATCAAGATGGGCAAGAGGTCGAAATTTTAAAAGGTGGTCGTGGTGGACGTGGTAATGCCTCATATAAATCATCTGTTAATCAAGCTCCACGTATTGCTAACCCTGGTCAAGAAGGAGAAGAATTAGAAGTTATTCTACAATTAAAAATCATTTCAGATATTGGCTTATTGGGCTTTCCTAATGCAGGTAAATCCACAACTTTAAGCACTATCTCACGTGCTAAGCCCAAAGTTGCTGATTACCCTTTTACCACATTACGTCCAGAGCTTGGTGTAGTTTATGTTAACCAAGATGAATTTGTAGTAGCAGATATTCCAGGCTTAATAGAAGGAGCTAGTGAAGGTATTGGTCTTGGTCATAAATTTTTACGTCATATTGAAAGATGCAAAGCCTTGCTGCATATTATCGATATTACTAGTGAAGATATTTTAGAATCATATAAAGTAATCAGAGCAGAACTTGCTAATTACAGTGAAAAATTAACAAAGAAACCTGAATTAGTCGCGCTGAATAAAATTGATTTAATCTCTAGCGAAGAGCTCACCGAGAAAAAGCAGCTCTTAGAAAAATC
>CAXDRM010000068.1:0-7337 GCA_963991775.1 uncultured Rickettsiales bacterium
CAAGATTTGTAATACATCTTTTTTATCCCCAAAACAAGTTTCCACAGCCACAACTACTGCTTTGCAAAAATGGAATTTTTGACCACCATAATTTAAGTCATTTAAAAAAGTTGTGATAGTTCTGTTATCAGTATGAAAAAAGCTGTCTGTTGTAATATTTCTAGAAATCTCTAATCTATCTCTCTTACCCTTAGTCATATCAAAACATTGCTCCAACAAGCTTGTACAATCATGTGCTGCTGTGGAAGAAATAGGTGTTACGGGGTTATAGCTAGCACAAGAAGCATGATATTGCTGCATATTTTGCAATGCAGTGCTATAATACTGTAGTATCTGTGTCTGATAATTTAAAAGATGATTGATTTGTTGGTTCTGCCCAATCAGTTGATTTAAATATTGCTCACGTTGTTTTAATTCGATATCTTTGGCAGTTTGAGACAGAAGACCTTCAATCTCTGCTTTTACAGATGCTATGTCTTGCACAGCCTGCTGTTTTTGTAATTCTAATTTTTCAATCTGTTGCTCCTTAATCAACTTACCTTTAGTAATTTTATATCTAGCTGATAAATCTTGCTGAAGCTCTTCTAAATTTTTTCCCGCTAAATAGGCTTCAGATCCTTCAGCAGCAGCTACGGATAGAATACCATCTCTAGCTGGCATAGGCTCTTTAATCAACGCAGCTTCTGATAAAATAGCTGATATGGCCTTTAAACTTAACTCATCACGTGAAATAAAATCACTCCTAATATAATCATATTGAACCCTAACATTTTGGGCTAATTTAGATAGTAACCTATTTAATGAAGGTGATTCTGGTCTTGCTAATTTCGTTTCTTGAAGCATTGCCTCTCGCTGTTCAACGACTTCATCTATCCTTGCATGACTTTCCTTTTCTGGATCTGATCTATTCTCTAAAGTTGTAACTTCAGCTTTTTCACCTGGTGGTAACATTATTTCCGCACTATAATTGCGACGCAACGCTGTTTCATATGCATCAAAATCAAAAGCGTGTACATCCTGAACTATAGGGGTGATACCTATAAATTCTTGACTACCTCCGCCTGTTACCTGGTATGTATCTTCAAATTTTAAGCCAGCTGTTAACAAATTACTTGTAGGCAAATCCAGAGTTTTATGACTTGTAAATAATTTTTGCTCAGCATCATATGTAATGCCATTCTTTTTAAAATTATCAGATAATTCCTGATAGAGGCTCGCCAAACAGCTTTCATGCAGAGTTTGCAGAATAGCTGCTCTTTGTTGCTGAGGCGTCTGCACTAGCTCAAAATTTGGCCTAGCATCTTGTACAGAAATTGTAGGCTCTTGCTCTTCAGTCAATCTTTTTTCACCTAGGCCTATAGCAAGCTGCTCATGTCTTATTTTCAACTCAATCTCTGCTTTAAGCTCTGCTGCTGTTTTTTCTGCCGAACTAAACTCAAGACGAAATGGGTTAACTTTGTTTGCTTTAGCTTTATGAATCTTTGTAGCAAATCCTTCTAGATTAAGCTTATCTACAAACCTTGTTAAAATATCTTCGCTTTCAGCAGAAAACAAACCTGTTTTACTATCATAATTTATTCCTTTCTTACCCAAAAAGGCTAAAGCTGATTTTTCAAAAGCCAAATCTTTAAGGGTAACTGGCTCTTCTGCTAGATCTTCTGCTATATTTTCTAGTAATTTAGCTGTTTGGTTTCTAACTTGTTTTTCAGCATCCAAAACATCCTTCGCAGATGATTCAAGCAATGGTAGCAAATCTCTAAAAATTTCTCGAAATTCTTCATAATAAGGTTTTAGCATCTCGTTAATCTTATGAACCCCGAACTTACGAAGAAAACCTCTTTCTAAATCTCGATCTGTATTGTTCCGATAAACATCATCAAAAGCCGCTTTATAAAACATCAATTTTACCATTTTCCGATCAATATATGACTTAAAATTATTAATTCTTAGGATCCCTTGCTTCAAATCAATCTCAGACCCTTTTCCAGCTTTATATTCTAATAATACTCCTTCTGCTTGGCCGGCTTGATGGCTAAAAAAACTTTTCAAAACATCATCTAGCTTTTTCTGCAGCAGCTCGGGTGTTAAAGCTTTATCAGAAAAATAAAAAGGTAAAACATCATTTCTCAAGGAATCATAAAACTCTTGATCTGTAACTTTTGCCACCCTCTCTGCATGCTCAAGATTAGGCATTATTTTGTTATAAAATAAAATGTCTTCCTCACGGTTAAAATCTAAACTTTTCTCTGCAGATGATTCACATAAAAATTCTTTTTGTCTTTTTGTTGCAATATTTATAAAACATTCTAGCTCAAGCGCTAGTGCTCGTGGAGACTCCTGCGAATATTGATCAAACTTCCCATTGAGTAAAAAAGCATCTAAATCCTCTATATGGCATATTCTATAAAGAAAAAAATCTTTTAAATCTTTTCTATTTTTGAAATGCTCTGCATCAAAAATTCTTTCAAGATAAGGTATAAGATACTCTTCTATACCTTCTTTAAATTTTTTTAATATTAGCAATTCACCAAATACAGATTTTTTTTTGTCATCAAGATCTATATAAGGAGCATTTTGATTATGTGCGAATATATCAGCTAAAATTTTGTGTTTTGCTGCATACCGTGCTTGATGATCTGTCGTTTTTGTTTTCTTTCCTTTTGGCATATTCTCCTCGCAAAAATTTGCAACATTATATCATAATTTTAATAGCGGTGCAACCCACTATTTTTATACGAGAATTTACGCTCTAATTTAGTGTTTGTAGATTATACTACATCTAATGATAGGATCTAATAAGAAACTTTTGGCTTTATCGTCAAAGTAAGGCCAAGATTTTGTAATATTTTTCCTAGCTTTTCAATGCCTGGATTAGTTTTGCCAGAAAAAACTTTGTAAAGATTTTGCCTGCTAAGATCAGATTCTTTAGCAATTTCTGTTGCGCCACCTCTTGCATCCACTACGTCTTTTAGTGCTTGATAAAACGCTATTTTATCTCCATCTTCCAAATATTCTTCTAACGCAACTTTTAAATATTCTTCTGCAAATGATGGATCCTCTAACTTCTTTAATACATATGATCTAAAATCACTATTTTTACTCATTTAATTAACCTAATTAATGTTTTTGAAAACTTAATATCTCTAGTTTGAGAATTTTTATTACCACCATAAAGCAAGGTTACTTCATGATTTGTGTCAACTATTAGAGACAATGAATATGAATAACTTTTCTAATCTAATAACAAAGTCAGCACACAAGCAGGTTCAGCATAAGCTACATTATAAAGATTATTGGTTTCCTCTACACAATCCAAACTATAGCTAGTACCTAGCGCTTTATCACCAGCAACATAAGCACCATATGCACGAATTGCGCCCTTGAGAGGATTTGAATCATCAAGCTTTAAATCAAATTTCTCAGCCGTCTCAGGATCAAGAGCAGCGCCGTCACTAACTTCTGAAATAGAAATTAAACTACCTAATTTAATGACATTACGCTCTTGCAACTCATCATATTGCAGCGAAAAATTACCCTGATAAGTGCCTTGTAAATAATATTCACCCTCACCCCAAATGCCGCTATAATCATTTTTAGCTAACCCTGCTAAATTAAGATGCTGCCAAGCGCGAAATATTTCACTTTCATATTTGGTACCTAACTCGATTTGCTCATCACCATCCCCATTACATTCACTAGCCGTGCCACAAATTAAATCTGTACTATCATCAAAATAACGATGCGCCGCACTAAAATCACCTGGCAAGGCTAGATAACGCTCTTTAAAATTAGTTATGGCCGTTTCAGTTTGGGTGAATTGTCGAATATTATTAAAAATTTGTGCATTCTGTAATATTTGGCTGCCAGCCGTAGCTCCTGCCGTTAATAATGCAATTATTACCACAACTATTGATAATTCTAATAGACTAAATCCTTTCATATGCTATACTTAAATTGGTTAGAGCCGTACTAATATATTACGATTTTTGACCTGTCAATAATATTTTGCAATATTTTATTACTTTTATAAATTAGCATGCCCAAAGAACCTAATGAATCATTCCTTAAATATGGTTTCAGCGTTCCACGTGAAACTCTAGAGAATCTCGAAAAATATGTAGAATTACTACTTAGCTGGAATCAAAAACATAATTTGATTGGTAAAGGCACAGTGGAACATATTTGGGAGCGCCATATTATTGATTGCTATCAACTTACTAAATTCTTACCTAATAAAAATGCGACTATTATAGATTTTGGAACTGGGGCAGGTTTACCTGGCATGATTTTAGCATTAAGCTCTTACGAAAATGTTACTTTAATCGAGTCAATTAGCAAAAAATGTGACTTCTTGCATGAGGTAAAAAAACAGCTAGATTTACCTGTAAAAATATTAAATAAACGTGTTGAAGAGGTAAATTTTTCACGTGAAAAACAGCGCAGAATTTTTACTTCCAGAGCTGTAGCAGCTTTGCCTAAACTATTCAAATTGCTACAAAATCATATAAATGAAGATGATATATTACTCTTTCAAAAAGGTGCAAATTATCAAGCAGAAATTAGCGCGGCACAAAAACTCTGGAAATTTAAATTTAAAACATTTAAAAGTGTCACAAGCGAGCAAAGTGTAATTTTACAAATACAAAATTTATCATGGAAGTAATCAGCGTTGTTAATCAAAAAGGAGGAGTTGGAAAAACTACAACATGTGTAAATTTAGCTGCCTCTTTAGCAGTGATCGGGAAAAAAACTCTAGTAATTGATTTTGATCCGCAAGGTAATGCCTCAACAGGTTTAGGTATTGAAGCTAATGAGCGTAGACAAAATATTTATGGTGTTTTGATTAAAAGATATGGTCTTGGTGATGCGATCCATAAAACCAATATAAAAAATCTTTTTATTGTACCAAGCACTGTTGATTTAGCGGCAGCTGAATTAGAGCTTAAAGAAATGCCTAAAAGAGAATATATCCTTAAAGAAGCTCTGGCTAATCTTAAAAATGTTTTTGATTATGTAATTATTGATTGCCCTCCTTCACTAGGTCTAATTACTGTTAATGCGCTTACTGCTGCCGAGCAATTAATTATCCCGATGCAATGTGAGTTTTATTCTTTAGAGGGCTTAAGTCATCTGATTAAAACTGTAAAAATTATTCAGGATCGTCTTAATCCTAATTTGGAAATTAAAGGAATTTTACTAACTATGTTTGATAAACGTAACCGCATCTCTGAGCAGGTGGCACGTGAAGTACGCAAACATTTAAAATCAAAAGTGTTTAATACAGTAATTCCGCGTAATGTGAAAATGTGCGAAGCACCTTCTTTTGGTAAACCAGCCATTGCTTATGATCATACTTGCAGCGGGGCAAAATCATATATTAAATTAGTAAAAGAAATTCTAACTAATAACCAATTACAGGCTTTACATGAATAATAATAATTTAGGTAAAGGGCTTTCTGAGCTTTTGGGTAGCGACGATTTTATTACTGATCTTGAAAATCGTAAAAATATTAAAGAGATTGATCTCAAATTTGTTGAACCGGGTAAATATCAACCTCGTATCACTATTTCTGATGCAGAATTACAAGAGCTTTCTGCCTCAATTGCAGAAAAAGGTGTGATTCAGCCTATAGTCGTAAAATTTAATAATGTCTTACATAAATATGAAATTATAGCAGGTGAAAGACGCTACCGCGCTTCACTGCTAGCAGAGCTTACTAAAATTCCTGCTTTAATTTTGGATGTTAGTGATCAAGAAGCTTATGAAATTGCCCTAATCGAAAATATCCAAAGACAAAAGCTTAACCCTTTGGAGGAAGCTTTAGCGATTGAGAAATTAGTTAAAAAATATAATTACACGCAAGAAGAAGTAGCTGAAAAATTAGGTAAAAGCCGTACACATATTACTAATTTACTGCGTTTACTTAGCCTTCCTTTAGAGGTTCAAGAAATGCTCAGCACTGGTCAACTATCTATGGGACATGCTAGAGCTTTAGTAGGTCAACCTAATGCTGTAATGCTTGCCAAACAAATTGTTGATAATAGCCTTTCTGTGCGCTCAACCGAGCAAGTAGTTAAAAGCAAAGGCAAAAAACAACAAAAAACTCTATCGCAATATGATAAGCAAAAAGATATTTACCTTGCTGATATTGCAAAAAACCTTTCTAAATTAGTTGGTTTGAAGGTCTCCATTAAACATCGTAACAATAAAGGCAAATTATCTATAGATTTTAAACGTAACGAGGATATAGATTATATATTAGATATATTTGAAAATTTTGCCCGCAATAAATGAATGAATTAACCCTTGGTGTAGCGTTCCCTGCTTGTAATCTAAATAAAAAGATTATCAAACAAGCCATTCGTAAACTCAAAAAATATAATTTTAAGCTCTATTTGCCTGAAAAATTAGGTATAGATAAAAAACACAACCCATTCCGTGATACAGTTGCTAATCGTACTAAATATATAGAAGAGCTTTTTAAGAATGATGAGGTTAATGCCATAATCTGTGCTCGCGGTGGTTATGGTAGTCATAAAATTGCAGAAGCTTTAAATTATGATGTGATTAAGCAAAATCCTAAGGCATTTATTGGTTATAGCGATATTACAGTCTTACTTAATCGTATCCATCAAGAAACTGGTATTATTACTCAGCACGGTCCAATGCTACAAGATTTAGCATTTTTAGATAATAAAAGCTTTTTGCGTAGCTTGCATAAAACCTTAAGAAGTAATTTTAAAAATATTCTTGAGACTGAGCAGCTTAAAAAATGTAAAATTATTAAAACGGGCCGGACGAGTGGCAATTTAGTTGGTGGTAATCTTGCAACTATATGCTCAACTATTGGCACGTCTAACGCTATAGATTTTACTGATAAGATTGTTTTTATCGAAGAATATGATGAAGAGATTTATGCAATTGATCGCTATTTGACTCAGCTTTTGCAAAATAAAAAAATCTTAAAAGCCAAAGCGCTCATTTTTGGCGATTTCACTAAAATAAGTAATAAAACCATTAAATATCATCAACAGCTTTTAGATTTAGTTAGTAATAATTTTGCAGAATTTAAAGGTCCGATTTTATGGGGTTATAAGGCCGGTCATCAGCATGTCGCCAAATTTCTACCTATCGGCAATCCATGTCGTTTAGAGTTGTCTGATAAGAAGCAGACTTTAACCTTCCTCTAATTGAACTGTCCTGAACCAACATATTGTGCATGCTTTTCTAAACAGCTTTTTATCAAAATACCCTTATATGTCTAATCACAACTTCATACTAATAGTACTTAATGCGGCTCTTGAGTGAAGCGAAGCTTTGTACCGAAAGATCCCTT
>CAXDRM010000069.1:0-7307 GCA_963991775.1 uncultured Rickettsiales bacterium
TACCAACCGGTTCTCGAGAGTCAATTGTGCCGACAAATTCAAATAAAAACCCTTTAAAACTAAATTCGGTTCTCGAGCGCTGTCCTGAGTGCGCCACAGGCGTGTACCGAAGGATGGAGCGATAACAAAGCTGAGCGTTGTACCGAGAGATCCTTTTACTATCTCTTTTCTTAACTTAATCAAGGCCTTTCGGTACACCAATTATGCTAGCGCAAATTAGCATTCAAGGACCTTGAATACTAAGCCATATTTCAATATTTATGCTTAAAATGAAATAAAGGCTTTAAAACTAGATTCTTATTTCAATAAATGGCTCTTTTCTAAAATAACACCAAAAAAATTACATGATTAACATAACGAGAGCATAGCTATGCTCTCGTTACTTTTCGACCAAACTAAGATCCAGAGTCTTAGTTTCTACCAAGACGCATCACCTTAACCCAAGCAGCAACAAAATCCTCAAGGAATTTTTCTTTAGAATCTGCATAGGCGTAAACCTCAGCCACAGCTCTTAGTTCAGAATTAGAACCAAAAATTAAATCAACAGAAGTAGCACTATATTTAACTTCTTCAGTTTCGCGATCAATAGCTTCATAAAGCCCTGCAGATTCCGCTTTTTGCCATTTAAAAGACATATCCATTAAATTTACAAAGAAATCATTAGTAAGCTGACCAGGGCGCCCAGTTAATACACCATTTTTACTGCCATCAGCATTCACATCTAAAACACGCAAACCACCAAGTAAGACTGTCATTTCAGGCACAGTTAAATTTAACTGATCTGCTTTATCAACTAACATTTCTGTAGGAGATTTATAGCTCTTTTCTTTATTAAAATAATTACGAAACGCATCTGCTGCTGGCTCTAATAATGCAAAAGAATCTATATCTGTTTGTTCTTGGCTAGCATCAGCACGACCCGGTTTGAAAGGTACTTTTACTTTTAAACCAGCCTGCTTAGCTGAATCTTCAATAGCAGCTGCTGCGCCAAGTACAATTAAATCTGCTAGAGATACTTGCTTAATACTCAGTAGCGAATCATTAAAATCATTTTGTATTAAAGTAAGCACTGCTAACACTTTTTCTAATTGTGCTGGCTTATTAACTGCCCAATCTTTTTGTGGAGCAAGACGAATTCTCGCACCATTAACACCGCCACGTAAATCTGACGCTCGAAAAGAAGAAGCTGCCGCCCAAGCTGTTTCAATTAATTCAGCATTAGAAAGACCTGAATTAAGAATTTTTTTCTTAAGCTTTTTCTGATCTAACTTATTAATTAAAACATAATCAGTTTCAGGAACTGGATCTTGCCAGATTAAATCTTCAGCTGGTACTTCATCACCTAAATAATTTGCTCTAGGTCCCATATCACGATGAGTTAATTTAAACCATGCTTTAGCAAAGGCCTGTTGATATTCATCAGGATTTTCTAAAAAACGTTCAGCAATAGCACGATATTTAGGATCAAATTTTATGGCCAAATCGGCAGTAGTCATTACTGGCGGATTATATTTACCTTCAATATGCGCATCGGGGACTGCTTCATGCATAGCTTTTTCTTTTGGCACCCATTGGATTGCACCAGCTGGACTTTTAGTTAACTCCCAATCATGACGCAATAAATTATCTAAATATAGAGTTGTCCATTGGGTTGGTAATTGCGTCCAGGCACCTTCTAAGCCACTAGTTACAGTATCTTCTGAATGTCCTTTACCACATTTATTTTTCCAGCCTAAACCTTGTTGTTCAGTTGGTGCTGCTGCTGGCTCTTTACCCAGACATTTTTTAGGATCATGCGCACCATGCATTTTACCAAAAGTATGCCCGCCAGCAATTAATGCTACAGTTTCTTCATCATTCATGGCCATTCTGCCAAAAGCAATACGAATATTTTTAGCAGAGCCAACTGGATCTGGCTTACCACGTGGCCCTTCAGGATTAACATAAATTAAACCCATATGAGTAGCACCAAGTGGACGTTGTAATTTGCCATTTTTATGGTGACGATCACTAGCAAGCATTTCTAATTCAGGACCCCAATAAACTAGATCTGGTTCCCAATCATCAGCGCGTCCTCCAGCAAAGCCATAAGTTTCAAAACCCATATTCTCTAGAGCTACATTACCAGCTAAAATCATTAAATCTGACCAAGAAAGGCTACGACCATATTTTTGTTTTATTGGCCATAAAAGACGACGAGCTTTATCTAAATTTCCATTATCTGGCCAGCTATTTAATGGTTCAAAACGCATTTGCCCTCCTGCGCCACCACCGCGACCATCTAAAGTACGATAAGTTCCTGCGCTA
This sequence comes from uncultured Rickettsiales bacterium, assembly GCA_963991775.1. Taxonomy (GTDB): domain Bacteria; phylum Pseudomonadota; class Alphaproteobacteria; order Rickettsiales; family JABIRX01; genus CAXDRM01. Next base: position 2,308 of record CAXDRM010000069.1, read on the forward strand.
TGCCACGCCATACGAATAAAGAATGGTCCATAATTACCAAAATCTGCCGGCCACCAATCTTGCGATGTAGTTAAAACCTTATCTATATCATATTTTACTGCCTCTAAATCAAGATCTGCAAATTCTTTGGCATAATCAAAATCTTCACCATATGGGTTAGAACGCACATCATGATCACGTAATGGACTAAGATCTAGCTGATCAGGCCACCAAAATTGATTAGTTTTTGTTGCTGTAACAGCAGGTTGAGCGTTTTTATAAGAGCTATGCGGCTTAGCAGCTAAACTATGTTGCGCTGCTGAAATTGCCATAATAGTTACTAGAGCACTGGTGCTAAGAAGTTTATTTATTTTCATATTTACAACCTTTTCATATTTTGAATTGCATTTTAAACTCATTTAATCAAATAAGCTTGGCTTTTTTTATAAGCATTAACTTTGATAAGTTACAATATATTTATCTTATGAGTTTGATAGGTTTTACTTATGAGGATGTGATACCAAACCATCTTTCGCTAATCTCAAAGCTCTTAAGTATTAAGACTCAAGAGGCCCGTTCGGCCATTGCTATGCTAGCTCTTGCAAGCTCAGGGTCCTTAATATAAATATGAAAAAATTTATGGTGATATGATCAATCTATTATCTTAATAGCAATAAAGATATTTGGGATTTTTTAATCAGAGTGGTAGTCACACTACCTAAAATTAAATTGCGGATTTTTGAGTGACCATAAGCACCAATTACCAATAAATCCACAGCATTACTAACACAGTAATTATTAATCACCTCAGCAGCATTGCTGCCAGAAATTAAATTACTCGTTAGATTAAAACCTGCTTGCGTTAATTTTATTTCTGCCTCTGCCATAATTTCTTGGTTGGTAGAATTTTGCTCACCAATTTTTAACAAATGGCATTTCAAGCCTTTTAATAAAGGATTATTAATAATATATGCTAAAGCTTTTTTGCTTGTGGCACTACCATCATAAGCAAGTAAAAAACTAGAAACTTTGTTAAAAGATTTATCAATAATTAAAGCTGGCTTATGTATAGCTCTGATCGTTCTTTCTAAGTTAGAACCAAGATGTTCTGTAGCATAATTTGCTTGCTCACCTCTTTTACCCATAATGATCAAAGATATTTCTGCTTCTAATTCTTTGATAGTTTCAACCAAAGAACCATGGCGATGCATTAACTCTGGATTAGTAATATTTTGTGCAGCTAATTCTTCTTCAGCATGCTTTAACATTAGCTGACCTTTTTTAAGCTCAATCTTACCTCTTGCTGCATCGATCTCGGCTAGCTCTTCCAGTAAATCACTTTTAGCACCAAGACCTAGCGAGCCACTTAAATTATTTGGCTCAGCTATATTACTTTTAGAATCAATAACATGAAGCAAAGCAAGTGCTGCTTTAGTTCTTTCACTAGCCCAAACAGTAGCAGCACAGATTTGATCTGCGTAACTTGAACCATCTATACAGGCAATAATTTTACTCATAATTTATTTAAGCTTTCTTAGTTAATTGCACCTCTTCCGGATTATAATGAGAACCCAGCTTTTCTATTATAGTAGCGCTTGCCTCATTTAGGCCAATTAATTTTACATCTGCACCTTCACGACGAAATTTAAGTACTATTTTATCTAAAGCTTCTACGCCAGATAAATCCCAAAAATGAGCTTGGCTAACATCTATAGTGATTTTCTCGATAGCTTCTTTAAAATCAAAAGCGGCGCTGAATTTTTCTGCTGAAGCAAAAAATACTTGGCCAAAAACCTTATAGTTACGGCATTTTTTATCAGTTGATAATTGTGATTCCACCAGCAAGAAATGTGCTACTTTTTTAGCAAAAAACAAGGTACTTAATAATACACCCACAAAAACTCCTAATGCTAAATTATGCGTAAATACTACAACTATAACCGTACTTAGCATTACTAAATTAGATTGCTTAGGATAAGTTCTAAGATTTTTTATTGAATGCCAGCTAAAAGTTCCGATAGATACCATAATCATCACTGCTACTAAGGCAGCCATAGGAATCTGCTTCACCCAATCATCTAAAACTAAAATTAAAAATAGCAAAAATGAGCCAGCAAAAAAAGTGGATAAACGTCCTCTACCACCTGATTTTACATTAATTACCGATTGGCCAATCATGGCACAACCTGCCATACCACCTGAAAAACCAGTGACGATATTTGCGACACCCTGCCCTACACATTCTTGATTTTTATTACTAGCTGTATCGGTTAGATCATCTACAATTACTGCTGTCATTAGTGATTCTAATAGTCCAACTGCTGCTAGACCTGCAGCATAAGGAAAAATGATTTGCAAAGTTTCAAGATTGAAAGGAATTTCTGGAAATAAAAATATTGGTAAGCTGCTAGGTAATTCACCCATATCACCTACAGTGCGTAGTTCTAAACCAGTTACCATAGTAAAGACAGTTAAGCTAATAATTGCTACTAAAGGTGATGGTATTGCTTTAGTTAAATAAGGAAATAGATAGATAATTGCGAGACCTGCTGCTACTAAAGCATACATTTGCCAGCCAGCATTGTGAAACTCAGGAAGCTGTGCCATAAAGATTAGAATGGCTAAAGCATTTACAAAGCCAGTAATTACTGATCTTGAGACAAAACGTAGTAGTGAGCCTAGCTTGAGTAAGCCAGCAATAATTTGTAAAATTCCGGTTAAAATTGTAGCTGCTAGCAAATATTCTAAGCCATGAGTTTTTACTAAAGTTACCATTAATAATGCCATAGCTCCTGTAGCTGCCGAGATCATACCTGGTCTACCGCCAAGAATAGCCGTAACTACAGCGATTGAGAATGAGGCATAGAGCCCAACTTTTGGATCAACACCAGCGATGATTGAGAAAGCGATAGCTTCCGGGATCAAAGCTAAAGCAACAACCATACTGGCTAATAAGTCTCCGCGTATATTGCCAAACCATTGAACGCGCAATTTAGATAATGACATCAATTTCTTTTCCTCATTACAAAGCAAATCACCTCCCGAGCCGCGCAGCATATAGATAATTTGCTATTATTCAAGTTATGCAGGATAAATTAAGAAAACTTTGCTTTTGCACATAGTCTAAAAATAGTGTAAGATTGAGATTGAGTTACAGCTAGTTAATAACTTAATTATGATATGAAAGAAAATCCAGCAAATGAATCTAAAGATGACGATTTTAGCAATGAAATTGCTATAAACACAGTGTGGCTTAATACAATAGGCAAAACAAAAATTCCTGATCACTATTTTGCAAATATTATAAAATTAGCCAACAGACATTATATGCAGTTAAATGTATGGAGTGTGGATGTTGAAACCTCTATTGACCGTAAACAGGCTTCAATTTTAGCAGATGAAGGCATAGTAGTTAAAGATTTAAAAACAATATTGGCATCTCTTAACCCTCTAGATAGATTACGCTATAACTGTTATCATTATGCGTTTGAAGCTTTGAGGTACGAGCTTGAGAAAGGAGATGGTGCATATGCTGCAAATCTGGCAAAAGCCATGTTGTATAACTCGGTGCATGGTATTATTGTGGATGCAGGTGCCGACATAGAACAACATTTAACCTTTCCTGGTCTTTTCATAAAAGATCCAAAATATGATTTTATATGCCCTAAAAGACAAACTAACTCCGATCTTAGAGACATAAGGGTTGTTTATAGCAAAGGGAATACTGACCTATCAACATATTTTTTGTGTGGTTTCCTTATACTCTTATCCAGCCGTGAATATCATGAATCACCAACTATTCAAACACGAAACAATATTATAAAACTTTATGATTTTTTTGCACGAAAGAAAAAAATTGACCAGCTAGACGAATCTAATAAAGCAATATTTACAAAGATTAACCAACAAATTGCCCTTGCTGATATGAAACAGGTGTTTTCTGCAGTTGATGATGGTGAAGGACAAATTTTAAAAAAAATTAAAGCGGAAATTGATTATAGGAAAAGCTTAGAAAAAAGCTATATAGAAGAAATTGAATCTTTATCGGATCCAGCAACATTAGATGAATTGACCAGAAAGCAAAAAGTAATGCAACTTAATGAAATAGAACGCAAAAAATCTAAAGCGTCAAATAAATTGATAGGTTACGCAGATTCAAGCTATGTAGAAATGTTTTGGGCTATAGAAATATTTGCAGAACAATGTTTACAAAGCACTAGAATGTCTTCCATAACTCCTGCAAATTCAAGAACTTATATGCATCCTACTCTTAGAACTGTAGATTATAAAAAGAATGTTGAATATAATCCTCAACACCGATTTGCTGAAGAATTTGAAGGCCCAGCTAAATCTATTGCAAGAAGCTATAGAAAATACATATCAAATAAATTTAAAGATGCAGATTTGTGTCATCTAATTTTTTCTGAAATTGCTTCTATGAATAAAGATCAAATAGCAGAAATAGATAGAGCAATAGAAGGAGAAAATGATTATTATTTTATAATTCTGCCAAAAAAGCATTTTGATATTAATTTGGATAAATTCAGAGAAGTTGGAATTCATCCAATACAGGAAGTAATTAATGACATTGGAGAGGAGTCAAGCATATCCTCAGAATTCACGACGAACTACTGTGCAAGTTTAGACTCAGACGAAGAAAATAGTGCTTCTAAAACAAAAATAAAAATAAAAGTAAACAAAGAGGAAGTTTTAACTTTAAAACGTAATTTAGAAACACAAGCCCTAAATGAGGACTATCAAAAACCAAGGAGCTTAGAAGTAAGATTGAATCATGTATTGAAACATTTAAAGTATAAACAAAAAGTCGCTGACTACAGCGAAGAAGGCTTCACTCGATAAATATTCTTATAAATACATATGGATGGGTGTCCTGCAGGTTTTGCGGAACTAGTGTTGAAAATCATAGTGTTGTCGCTCTCTTTCTCCAATTTGTTATAAATCAAAAATACTAAGCTTTTTGATCTAACCTGAAAGGCAGCTAAAAATTTCCAAAAATTACT
>CAXDRM010000070.1:0-7297 GCA_963991775.1 uncultured Rickettsiales bacterium
TATCCTTTATCCACACCACGCAGACGCGTCGATGAAACCAGTGCAGCCCGCAATCCATTATTAAATTGGGATTGTTTTAAAACTAATATCTAATCAAAAATTAGCTTCACGGATAAAATATTAAATTATCTTTTGCGATATTTTTAAAATTTTTAGCATGCTTGATGCTACTTAAGGTGATATTGCTTAGCACTAAAAATAATAAAGCAATAAGGCTAAATTTTATTAATGATTTATTGCTGAACAGATATTTAAATGGAATAGATTTATAGCTTTTTTTTAGCTCTTTCTGACCTGACAGAAAATCCTTGTAGCTAGCAACAATATTGGCGCTATCCATATTAAAATAATCTAAATAAAGTCTTAAATATCTAATAGTATATTCACCTTTAATCTCTTCATCTAAACTGCCATTTTCAATTTTTTGCAAATATTTTGAGGAGATTTTTAAATGTTCAGCAACCTTATTTTTGCTGATACCCAACTTAATGCGATTATCTTTAATGTCTTGGCCCAGCTTTTTAAGAAAATCAGACATAAGCTTTAAGATAATTCTAACATATTATTTAGCGACTGAGCAGCACGTTTGCGCAAATTATCATCTAAAGTAATTTCTGGTTTGCCTGATAATAATGCTGCATGTAATTTTTCTAAAGTGTTAAGCTTCATATGAGGGCAATTATTGCAGAATTCACAAGAGCCTTTACTATCTTCACTAAAACCAGCTACATCAAAAAAATTACTATCAGCTGCGGTTTTTTTCATTTGATGGATAATGCCTGGTTCAGTAAGTACGATAAAATCTAAACCATTATGCTCTTTAGTATAATTTAGTAATTTTGAGGTAGAGCCAATAAAATCTGCTTCGGCAAGTAAATGGTCAGGACATTCAGGATGAGCAATAACCTTTGCCGCAGGATAGCGAGTTTTTAATTTAATTAAATCTTTATAAGAAAATTGTTCATGCACCATACAGCTACCTTGCCATAATAGCATGTCACGTCCAGTTTGTTTAATTAAATAACTACCTAAATGCTTATCTGGAGCAAAGATAATTTCTTTATCTTGAGGTACTGAATTAACAATTTTTTCTGCATTAGAAGAAGTAACAATAATATCTGATAATGCTTTTACTTCAGCCGAGCAATTAATATAGCTAATAACATAATGCTCAGGATGCTTATTGCAAAATGCCGCAAAGCTTTGAGGAGGACATGAATCTTCTAAAGAACAGCCAGCATTCATATCAGGCAGTAATACAGTTTTTGTAGGATTTAAAATTTTAGCAACTTCTGCCATAAATTTTACACCGCAAAAGACAATTATATCAGCATCAGTGCTAGCAGCTTTTTTAGAAAGATCTAAAGAGTCGCCAATAAAATCAGCAATATCTTGAATTTCATCATCTTGATAATAATGTGCTAAAATAATAGCATTTTTTTCAGTACGTAATTTGTTAATTTCAGCAACTAAGCTGTCATGATTAATCATTTAAGGTAAAGCCCATTAAAGATTTTATTTCAGATATATTCCGCTCAGCAGTCTCATTAGCTCTAGCACTACCTTCTTTTAATTGATTAATCAAATAGCTGCGGTCGCCAAGCAGATCAATGATTTGCTCTCTAATTGGTCCAAGCTTTGCAATTAAAGCAGAGCTTAGATCTTCTTTGAGAAGCTTATAACCCTTACCATTATATTCAGCTTGCAGATCATCTACTTCTTTTTCAGTAATAGCAGCAAAGATGGTAAGTAGATTTTTTAATTCAGGACGGTTAGCAAAATCTTTGAAGAAATCCGTTTCACTATCAGTTTTAGCTTTAGAGATTTTCTTAGCAATCATATCTGCGTCATCAAGTAGATTAATTCTACTTAAATCTGATTCTGCAGATTTGCTCATTTTTTTTGTACCATCTTTTAAAGACATAATTCTGGTAGAGTTACGATTATACATCGCCTCAGGTTTTTTAAGAATTTTTTCACCAAAATGATGATTAAAACTCGCTACTATATCGCAAGTTAATTCTAAATGTTGAGTTTGATCATCACCAACAGGTACGATATCTGCATCATAAAGTAGAATATCTGCAGCCATAAGAACTGGGTAAGCATATAAGCCTAAAGAAGCTTTTTCTTTGTTATTTCCGGATTTATCTTTGAATTGGGTCATGCGATTTAATTTGCCCAGTTGACAAAAATTGCTAAGCAGCCAAAAAAGTTCACTATGATATAATACTGAAGATTGTTGAAATATTACTGCTTTGCTTGGATCAATGCCACAAGCAATATAGCAAGCTGCAACATTTAAAATATTTTGTGAAAATTCTTTGCGCTGTGGTATCTCAGCCGTAATAGCATGCAAGTCAACTATAGGAAAATAACAATGATATTCCTGCTGATATTTTTGCCAATTTGCTATAGTACCAAGATAATTGCCTAAATGAATAACTCCAGTAGGTTGTACACCTGAAACAATAATTTGCATATCTGCTTGTATTTAATTTAATTTTACGCAAAATTACGGCCAACAAAATAGATTAAAACTTATGAAATTGCAAATTAAACCACTTAATAACAAGGTAAATGAAGAAAGTCTTTTTTATGCCACAGAAGATAGTGCAGGTATAGATTTAAGAGCACAGCTTGATGAAAATACTAATATTAAGCCAGGCGAAACTGCTTTAATACCTACAGGCATTGCTCTTGCCCTGCCTAAAGGCTATGAAGCACAAGTTAGACCACGTTCTGGCTTAGCACTAAAAAACTCAGTTACTGTACTTAATACTCCAGGCACTATCGATGCAGATTATCGCGGTGAAGTAGGGGTGATCTTAATTAATCATGGTAAACAAGATTTTATCGTAGAACCACAAATGCGTATTGCACAAATGGTAATTAATAAATATGAAAAAGTTGAGTTTCAATTTGTTGCTGAGCTTGGTGAGACTGAGCGTGGTTCTGGAGGATTTGGTTCTACCGGCACAGCTGCTTGAGCTGTTTAGGTTCTTGAGTGGCTGAGCGAAGTGAGGTTGTACCGAAAGGCCGGGTCAAACTAAGAAATTAAAAAAACATAAAAAGGATCTCTCGGTAAAATTTTTGTCTAGCGCCAAAAATCACTCGAGAACCGATTTGATCTCTTACAGCAATGATAAGATAAAATTTTCAAAGCCCAGAAATGTAAGATAGGAGAGGGGCAAGGAAATGAGAGAAACGTAAAAGGCTTTTTTGCCTAAATTAAGTTTGTTCTTTTCTTCTGATTTTACTCCGATAGGTAAAGCTATAAAAAAGATCAGCCACCAAACACAAACATAAACTAAGATAATACTATAGCTCATAAACTAGATTTCCTGCTACAAAAGTTTTAAGAGCACGCCCTTTAACTTTGCGCCCTGCAAAAGGAGTATTCTTAGATTTTGAGCTAAATTCTTCTTTATTAATTTGCCACTCATGCTCTAAATCAATAATGGTTAAATCAGCAATTGCATCTTTGGCAATAGTACCACGTGGAATATTTAGAATTTTTGCCGGGTTACAAGTCATTTTTTTTAGTAAGTCAATTAGCTCTAACTTGCCATTATGATATAATTCTAAAGAAACAGGTAACATAGTTTCTAAACCAACAATACCAAAAGCAGCTTGTTGCATTGTGGTTTCTTTTGCTGCAATTTCATGTGGAGCATGATCTGTAGCAATAGCATCAATTGTACCATCTTGAAGAGCTGCAATTAAAGCTTCATTATCTGCTGTGCTTCTAAGAGGTGGATTCATTTTAGCATTAGTATCATGTGTTAAAATTGCTTCATCAGTTAGGCTAAAATGATGCGGAGATACTTCAGCAGTTACTGGTAAATTTTCTTGCTTAGCCTGCCTAATATGCTGCAAAGATTCACGAGCTGATACGTGCAAAACATGATATTTAGCACCAGTTAAACGTACCAAATCAATATCACGCGCTACAATAACTGATTCTGAAGCATTAGGTATGCCTCTTAAGCCTAGCTTTTCAGAGGTCTCACCTTCATTCATGCAGCCTTTATTGGAAAGATTTAAATCTTCTGCATGTTGTGCTACTACCATGTCAAAAGTTTTAGCATATTCAAAGGCACGGCGCATAATATAACTGTTCATTACAGGTAAGCCATCATCTGTAAAACCCACTACAATTTCTGAAGCAGCCAAGCTACCCATATCAGATAGAGTTTCACCAGCCATATTTTTAGTAATTGCGGCATAGGTAAAGATATTGCAGTATGCCTCACTAGCTGCTTTATATTTTAAATAATCAATATTAGCGACACTATCTAAAACAGGATTAGTGTTAGGTTGGCAAACTACAGAAGTAACACCACCAGCAATAGCCGATTTACTACCTGAAATAAGATCTTCTTTATGGGTTTGACCTGGGTCACGAAAATGTACCTGCATGTCAATTAGTCCCGGGCAAACTAAATTTCCTTGGCAGTCAATAATTTGAATCGCAGGGTTATCTGGTATAGTGATATCTGGGCCAAAATCTTTTATCTTATTGCCTTCAATTAAAATCGAGCCCACCTCATCATAGCCGCTTGCTGGATCAATAATCCGACAATTTTTTAGTAATTTATAATTTGCTTGTGCTTTTTGTGGTGGGTAAAAATTTGGCATAATCTAGTTTTATAAATTTAGCTTATTTATAGCCATAAATTTATCAGCAGTCAAAGTAATAGAAAGTTTAAGCTGAATTAAATAGCTTAGATTTGAGCGGCCCTTCGGTACAATTTTTGCTTAATAGCAAAAATCATACTTCGGTACGAAGCTAAAGCTTCTACTCAGCACGGCGCTCAGGAACCTTAGATACTAAATCGGTTCTCGAGTGACAATTTGCGTAGGCATAATTGTTGTACCGAGAGATCCATTAAAAAAATAACCTATATATTCTTAAACTTTAATTTATCTTGATAATTGAAGATTTGTAGTAAGATACGCAGTGCTTTACCGCGCTGGCTAGTTAAATTAGGATCTTTTTCTAAAATTAATTTAGCATCTTGTTTAGCACTTTTAAGCAAATCAAAATGAAATTTTAGTGAGGCAATTTTAAATTCGGCAATACCGCTTTGTCTTTGCCCTAATAATTCTCCGCCACCTCTAATTTTTAAATCCTCTTCAGCAATGACAAAGCCATCATTAGTCTCGCGCATCACAGTAAGGCGTTGTTTAGAATTTTCTGATATTTTATTTTTATCATAAAGCAATACGCAGCTAGCTTGCTTATCGCCACGTCCGACTCGACCGCGCAATTGATGTAGTTGAGCTAAGCCAAAATGCTCGGCATGTTCAATAATCATTATAGTTGCATCAGGAACATTAACACCAACTTCTACCACTGTTGTTGCAAGTAAAATCTGGCATTCTCCTTGTAAAAACTTATCAATATTAGCAGTTTTTTCTTGATGAGACATTTGTCCATGCACAGTAGTAATTATATCTTCAGGCAAAAATTGCTTAAGCACAGCATAGCGTTCTTCTAAAGCAGTAAGATCTAATTTTTCTGATTCATTTACCAAAGGGCAAATCCAATAGATTTTTTCACCACGTTCTAAAGCATTTTTAACTGAACTAATCAATTCAGCTAGACGATCATTACTGACTAATCTAGTTATGATTTCTTGACGACCTTCTGGTTTTTGTTTGATTAGTGAAATATCTAAATCTCCATATAAGGTAAGAGCTAAGGTTCGTGGAATAGGGGTGGCAGACATTAATAGAAAATCACATTTAATAGTTTTTTCAATTAATTTAAGGCGTTGTTCAACGCCAAAACGATGTTGCTCATCAATTACTACTAAAGCTAAATTTTTGAATACTACCTGTTCATAGAATAGAGCATGTGTACCAATGACTAAATCAATTTCTCCAGACTTTATTTGTGCAAGCAGCTGCTGACGTTTTTTGCCTTTTACATCGCCACTAAAGCTACAACATTTTATACCTAACTTAGTAAAATATTCAGTAAAGAAAGCTGCTTGCTGCTCTGCTAGTACTCCTGTTGGCACCATAAAAGCAGTTTGATAACCTGCTGCGATTGCATGAATTATAGCTAGGGCTGCAACTACTGTTTTACCACAACCTACATCACCTTGAATTAAGCGAGTCATACGAAAGGGTGATTCAAGATCAGCAATAATTTCTTGGGTGGTAGCTTCTTGTTCTTCCGTTAAAGTAAAAGGAAGCAGCTCTCTGAATTCTTGTGCTAATTTATGTTCAGCAATTAATGTATGAGTTGCTAATTCTTTATTGGCACGCCTAACTAACTCTAAAGCAATTTGCATGGCTAAAAATTCATCATAGGCTAATCTTTTTACTAAAGGTGCTTGATAATCTAGATCAGTAGCTTCATTAGGTTTGTGAATTTGTCTGATGGTTTTGCTAAAGCTAACAAAATCTTGATCTGCTAAAAAATGTTGATCTTGCCATTCAGGCAAATCAGTTAAATTATCAAGTGCTGCTTTATAAAGTTTAAGTAATAATCTATTATTGATGCTTTGACTATTAGGATAAATATTTTCGTAGAAATCATTAAATTTATAAGCTGGCATTACTAGATCAGGATGCACAAAATTTGGTTTGCCTTTATAATTATGTAATTTGCCACTTACGACAATTTCAGCTGCTAACGGATACATATTTTCGATGAGCCGTGCAGACATGCTAAAATAATCAATAGGTATTTCTAGACCATTTTCATTCTCGGTAATGACTCTAAATGGAGAGCGACGATTATAATTTTTTTTATATTTTTTTACTGAGAGTTTAACTGTGGCTAATTCGCCAGGATTTAAATTATCTAAATCTGTAGTTAATGATCTTTTTAATGTTCGAATAGGTAAAAATAACAGTAGGTCAATAATGCGTGTGCCTCCAACTAATTTAGCTAAAGGTTCATTTAACGAGTGACCAATACCTGGTAGATTACTTAAATCATTAAAAATTTTCACGTTACGAAATGTAAATTTTTAATGATTATATGAGCAATGCAGATTTTTATAAACTAGTTATTTTAAATCAATGTTGTAGGTTAATAAATCAATATAGTGTGCTTGCATTTTTGGCGAGCTCAACTTTTGAAAAGCGCAGCGTATTAGACATACGTGAGTATTTTCAAATAGTTGAAGCGAACCACTCTGTTGAATTAGGTAATCAGTATGATTATCTAATTCAAAAAAGGCTGCACAATATATGGATTTATTTAGAAGCGGCTTTAGCAAGCTTATTTAAACGACTAACTTTACGTGAAGCAGTTTCTTTTTTTATAACGCCTTTG
>CAXDRM010000071.1:0-7281 GCA_963991775.1 uncultured Rickettsiales bacterium
CACGCTCACCAACCGGTTACATCTTAGGATCCTGAGCTTGCAAGCGTCAGCGCAGCAATGGCCGAATGGGCCGTTAGTCTGAGTAATTTTTATTAATAGCTAAAGGATCTCTCGATACAACTCTCATTTTATTCGCGCCACTCGAGAACCGGTTTGAAGATATTAGGTTGCTGAGTGCGCTCGAGAAGCTTATTAGGAAGTAATCTTTCTGCTGCCGGGTTTTATAGCTGGAATATTTTTTAGTTCTACAGGCAGCTCATCCGCCTTATAGGTTGGAAAATTAAGCTCAATTAAAGAAATTAAAGGAACATCATCTAACTCAGTTAAATTTTGATCACGTTTTATGATGCTTGCTTCTGCTACAATATTGCCGCCATTCGCGCGAATGGCTTTATAAGCTTCTAAAGAAGATTTTCCAGTAGTGATCACATCTTCAACAACTAAGATATTAGGAGTGTCACTTAAATCAAAGCCACGACGTAACTCAAATATATTATTAACTCTTTCGACAAAATAATTAGGTTTGTCAAGATGTCTGGCAAGTTCATAGCCCACTAAAATGCCCCCCATAGCTGGAGATACCACAGCATCAATTTTGTCTAGATCAAGGCTTTCTTGTAACTTAATTGCTAGTCTAGTACAGAATGCACTAGCATATTGGTGATTAGCAAAAATCTTGGCACATTGAATGTAATATTGGCTATGTAATCCTGAAGAAAGTAAAAAATGTCCTTCTAACAAGGCCCCACAACTTTTTAATAAATCAATATCTTCTTGCTTGTTCGTCATAATTATGATTAAAGATTAAGTTTGAGAAAATAAGGAAGAGGTTGTAGTTTTCAAGTTATTATTTTGTAGAAGCCATGCCTACTAAAGAACAAGAATTAACATTTAAAACTATAGACGAGTTTTTTGCTCTGGCTGAGCAAATTGTCACGCAAGTATCTGAATCATTAGATGATATTTCTGAAGAAGAGATCTTTCAAAGACTTAACATCATCGAAAAATTTTTAGAAACCATAATCAATAATGCTGAAAATCTATCTGCAGATTATAGTAAATTTGTGCAAGGTGATGTTAATCCAAGTGAAGATTTTCAAAAAAGGCTTGAAGAAAGGATTGTAGTTATTATTAATAATCTAAATAAATGTAGAGAAGAGCTTCTTGCTCGTATTTAGCTTATGAAGGATCAAAAACATCTTAAATTAATTATTAAAATTGTTGACCGCTTTTCTGATAAAGTGGTTTTATTATCTAAGCTGCTGGCTAAACAAAAGCTTATTTCATTAGAGCGTTTGTTAAGCTCATTATCTAAAGCAGATCAAGAAAAATTCTTGGCAGGAAAGCTAACTAAGAAAGTAAAAAATACTCGTTCGAGATAATTCTTGAAAATTCTAAATAAAAATTTATACTGCGCGCACAAGACGAGCAAAAGCTCGTCTTTTGTATTTTATGAATCTGGTTTTTAAGGAAAAATGACTAATTACATATCTGGAAGTGCTGAAATAGTTAGAGTTGCTGAAGCGGTGGCAACAGAAAAAGGTATTGCTGTTGAAGCAGTTATTGATGCAATTGAACAAGGTGTAAAAACAGCAGCTCGTAGAAAATATGGCGCTGATTACGATATTAACGTAACTTTCAATCGCAAAACAGGTGAGTTAAAAATTTTGAGACGTATCGAAGTTGTTGAAACTGTTGAAGATCCACAAACTCAGATTTCATTAAAACAAGCGCAAGAATCAGTTAAAGATGATGCTTCTATAAAAATTGGTGATTTTGTGACGCAAAATTTGCCACCAGTTGATATGAAAAGATTAGTCGCGCAAATCGTTAAACAAGTAATCTCACAAAAAGTAAAATTTGCAGAACGTGAGAAACAATATGATCAATTTAAAGATAAGGTGGGCACTATTATTAATGGTGTAGTTAAAAAAGTTAGTGGTAGAGGAGTATTATTAGATGTTGGTAATGTAGAGGCTTTTCTTGATCGCAATGATTCAATTTCTCATGAAACTCTTAAACAAAATGATCGAGTTAGAGCATGTATTAAAGAAGTAATTCGTAAAGATACTGGCGTGCAAATTTATTTGTCACGTACTTCTAATGAGTTTATGGAGCAGCTTTTCATGCAAGAAGTTCCTGAGATTTATGATGGTATTATAAAAATTAAAGCAATTGCTAGAGAGCCAGGTATCAGAGCTAAAATTGCGGTACAAGCTATTGAATCTAATCTTGATCCAGTTGGTGCTTGTGTTGGTGTAAGAGGTTCAAGAGTACAGGTAGTTATTAATGAGCTTAAAGGTGAAAAAATTGATATTATTGAATGGTCAGAAGAGCCATCAGTATTTGTAGTTAATGCTTTAGTACCTGCACAAATTCTTAAAGTGGTTATTGATGAAGATAATCAAAGAATAGAAACAGTAGTTCCACAAAAAGATTATAGCTTAGCAATTGGTCGTAGAGGTCAAAATGCACGTTTAGCTTCACGTTTAACTGGTTGGAATATCGATATTTTAACTGAAGAAGATGAAGCAAATATCAGAAAAGAAGAGCTTGAGAAAATCTATAATATTTTCGTTGGTAAACTTGGTCTAGAAGATATGTTAGCTCGTGTCTTAATTGCTGAAGATCTTACTGATTTAGAAGAGATTTTAGAAGTAACTCCAGAGCAATTAGCTACTGTTGAAGGTTTTGACGAAAAAGCGGCAGCAGATCTTATCGGAAAAACTAAGAAATTTATTAAGACTAAAGATTATAAGCTTTATAAATGGGATGCTTTAGAGCTAGATAAGCAATTACTAGAAGTTAAACATTTAGATTTAGCAATAGCTTTGACTCTAAAAAATTCTGGAGTAAAAACCTTGCAAGCTTTAGCAGATTTGTCACGTGATGAGTTTAGAGATTTTGTAGCAGCTGATGCTATCACTGATAAGAAAACTGACGAGTTGATAATGTCTGCTCGTGAGTTATTAGAAAAAACAGAACAAAATAAAGAGGCAAGTTAAGCCTAAAATAATATGGTTAATAATCAATCTGGCGGAAATAACAGAAGAAGAGGTGCAGCTCCACAAGTTGTTGTGGTTAAGAAAAAGCGTTTTGGCGTTGCTGCTTCTGAGGTAAAAAAAGAGCAACCTGCAGTTAATCCTGCTGCTGCCAAGCCAGCTGATACAGAGCAACCTAAAACCAGTTTTGTCAAAAAAACTGATGCTAATTTTAAATTTACGCGTGATTCTAATAATCAGATAAAAAATCTTGATACTGATAAAGCCTATAAGCCAGCTCAGCCCAAAGAAGATCCTGCTAAAAAGAAAAAAGAAGAGGTTCAGAAACCAGTCAATAAATATTCTAAAGAGGATCAAGAATTTAACGAGAAATTGGCGCAGCTGAGCAAAAAAACTGAGCAAAAACCAAATATAGCTAAGAAAGATACTAAAGATTTCTTAAGTGACTTAACCATCGTATCTCATGCAAAAGAGAAAAAATATAATAAAACTGATGAATCGAGTTTATTTTTAAATAATAAAGCAAAATATGATGCTGATAAAGCTAAAGCTCCGAATTTTTATGATGATGAAAATGAAGAAAGAGAGCGTTTAAGATCTATCGCTTCAATGAAGAGAGCGCGTGAGAAAAATAAAAAAGGTACTTTATTTGGCGGTGATAGTGCTGGATCAGCTCAAGAAAAAAAGATAAGAGAAATTATAATACCTGAAACCATCACGATTCAAGAATTGGCTAATCGTATGGCAGTAAGAAGTGCGGATGTAGTTAAAGA
This sequence comes from uncultured Rickettsiales bacterium, assembly GCA_963991775.1. Taxonomy (GTDB): domain Bacteria; phylum Pseudomonadota; class Alphaproteobacteria; order Rickettsiales; family JABIRX01; genus CAXDRM01. Next base: position 3,776 of record CAXDRM010000071.1, read on the forward strand.
GCTAATGAAAATGGGGATGATGATTACAGCAAGTAAACCAATTGATGCTGATACAGCTGAGTTATTGGTTGAAGAGTTTGGTCATACGCCTAAAAGAGTTTTAGATTCTGATGTAGAAAAAATCTTAGAATTACCTGATTTAAATGATCCAGCTAAATTAAAATCAAGAGCACCAGTAGTATCGGTTATGGGGCATGTTGATCATGGAAAAACTTCTTTATTAGATGCGCTTAGAGAAACAGATATAGTAGCTACAGAATCTGGTGGTATAACTCAACATATTGGTGCTTCAAAAGTACAAATAGATAAGAAAGATAATAAAAATTTCGTGACATTTTTAGATACTCCAGGACATGAGGCATTTACTGCAATGCGTCTTAGAGGTGCTAATGCTACAGATATGGTTATTTTAGTAGTAGCTGCTGATGATGGGGTTAAAGATCAAACCATAGAAGCGATTAATCACTCTAAAGCTGCTGGTATTCCTATCATTGTAGCAGTAAATAAAATTGATAAAGAAGGAGCAGATCCGCAAAAAGTTCTTACTGAATTACTAAGCCATGAGGTAGTAGTTGAGGATATGGGTGGTGAGGCTTTGGCAGTGCAAGTTTCTGCTAAACAAAAATTAAATCTAGATAAGCTGATTGATGCTGTAAAATTACAAAGTGAAATTTTAGAGCTTAAAGCTAATCATGATTGTCCAGCACGTGGTATAGTGATTGAGAGTAAAGTTGATAAAGCCAAAGGAGTATTAACTTCGCTCTTAGTACAAAATGGAAAATTAAGAGTAGGTGATATTGTACTTGCTGGTACGGCTTTTGGTAAAGTGCGTAAAATGACTAATGAGCATCGTAGAAAGTTAGATGTTCTTGCTCCAGCTGAGCCTGCGGAGATTCTTGGTTTAGATTTTGCTCCTGAGGCTGGTGAAAAATTTTATGTGGTTGAGTCAGAAAAAATAGCACGTGATTTGATCGAATATCGTCAAAATAAAAAACGTGATATTGAAGCAGCAAAAAGAAGTAAAAAAACTTTAGAAGATATCTTCTCAGGCATGACTGCTGATCAGAAGAAAAAATTATCATTAATTATTAAAGCTGATGTTAAGGGTTCTGTTGAAGCAATTGCAACGTCATTAGAGAAGTTAGCTAATGATGAAGTATCAATTGAAATTATTCATTCAGCAGTAGGTGGTATAACTGAATCTGATTTAGTCTTAGCTAGAGCTTCTGAAGCAATTATTTTAAGCTTTAATGTGAGATTAGCAGGTAATGTTGCTGATGCAGAAATTAAAGATGTAGATATTAGATATTACTCAATAATCTATGATTTAATAGATGATGTTAAAGCTGCAGTTAAAGGTATGCTTAAACCAATTATTCGTACTACTGAACTTGGTAAAGGTGAAATTAGACAAGTATTTAATCTGTCAAAATTTGGAAAGGTTGCTGGTTCTTATGTTAATTCTGGTGTAGTTAAAAAATCTGGTAAATGCCGTATCATTAGAGATTCTGTAGTGCTTGCTGAATCAGCAATTAAAGCCTTAAAACATTTTAAAGATGATGTTAAAGAGGTGGTTAATGGCTCTGAGTGCGGTATCAGCTTTGAAAATTTTACTGATTTCCAAGATGGTGATCAGTTAGAGTTTTTTGAAGAAGTAGAAGAAGCTAGATAATTAAAATAAGCGCATGTCTGGTAAATCTAACACTCCACGCCAGTTAAAAGTTTCTGAATCATTAAAAAGAACAATTTCTGATGCATTAAATCTGCAGCAAGTTTTAGCGCATGTTTTAGGTGATCTGCATATTACTGTATCTGAAGTCAGGGTTAGCCCTGATTTAAAAAATGCCAAAATTTATGTGTTACCTGATTGTAGCAAAGAAGATTTAGCGCAGGTTCTTAAGCTGCTAAATGAGTTTTCCTATGAGGTTAAAAAAATCATCGCTCGGCAAAATGCGTTAAAATATATTCCTCAGCTTAAATTTTACTATGATGATAGTTTTGACCAAGCTCAGCATATTGCTAATTTACTTACAGGCTTAAAACCTAATCCAGCTCAGTCTGATGAATAAACCAGCTATTATTTTAGTTAATCCGCAATTAGGCGAGAATATTGGCTCAGTAGCGCGGATTATGCATAATTTTGCTTTTAGTGATTTGCGTATCGTTAACCCACGTGATGGTTGGCCTAACAAACAAGCAGAAATTTTAGCTGCAGGTGGTGAGCAGCTTATTAATAATGCAAAAATCTTCGCTAATTTAGAGGATGCTTTAGCTGATCTTGAGATAATTTATGCTTGTTCAGCACGTTCACGTAAAATGCATAAGCCGGTAGCTAATCTAAAAGAGCATATTACAGAAGTAGAGCAATATGCTGATTTAAGCAAAATAGGGCTGATGTTTGGCTCTGAGCGCTGTGGTTTGCTAAATGAAGAGATTATCTATGCTAAAGCAATTATTACTATTGCAGCAAATGAGGTGTATCCTGTGCTAAATCTATCTCATTCTGTGGGTTTAGTATGTTATGAATATTTTAATATGGCGCCCGTAAATGCTAAGGAAAATAAATATCAAAAAAAGGCACTACGTCAGGAAGATTTAACTTATTATCTAGATGATTTGCAGGCTAAGCTTGATAAAACAGGGTTTTTTATTGATGAGCCACGTAAATTAAAGCTATTTCAAGCTATTGCTAATATTTATACGCGTAATAATTTGAGTGGTCAGGAAGTAAAAACTTTAACAGGTATTAGTAAGGCACTTTTTAATTATAAAAACCCTATTGACAAGAGTTGAGCAAAGCTCTAATATGCCGCCTCTAATTTAAGAAATTGTATGAGTAAAAGAATTAAAGCAAAACATAAAATATCACGTAGATTAGGAGAAAATCTTTGGGGGTCAGCTAAATTTAGTGAAAAAAAGAATTATCCTCCGGGTCAACATGGTCCTTTATCTGGTGCGCGTAGAAAAACAGATTATGGTTTGCACCTTAATGCTAAACAAAAGCTTAAAGGTTATTATGCTAATATTTCTGAGAAAAAATTCAGAAAATTATATATTGAAGCAAAAAGATTAAAAGGAGACACTAGTGAAAATCTTATTGGTCTATTAGAAGGTCGTTTAGATAGTTTAATTTATCGTGCAAATTTTGTGCCAACTATGTTTGCTGCACGTCAGTTTATCAGCCATAAACATATTATGGTTAATGGTAAAGTGGTTAATGTTGCTAGTTACCAAGTAAAAATTGGTGATGTAGTTTCAATTAGGGATCGTTCTAAAGAATTGCTTATAGTTCTTGAAACTATTCAAAAGAAAGAAAGAAATATTCCTGATTACTTAGAAGTTGATTACAAACAAAAAACTGTAAAACTTCTTTCTATTCCTGGTCTTGCTGACGTTCCTTATCCTTGTCAGATTGAGCCTAATCTTATCGTTGAGTTCTACTCTGCATAATTATAAGTTTCTTGTGAGTGCTTTTCAAAATAATAAAGCCTAAGCTTTATTATTTT